>NZ_JBQCWY010000099.1:0-8627 GCF_051956955.1 Neisseria sp. P0021.S005
GACAACACGTCGTTATCAATATTACGCAACAGCGTTTGTTCCTCTACGACAACGGTAAACTGAGCAAAATTTATCCTGTTGCCGTCGGCAAAGCCATGACCCAAACCAATCTGGGCGAACATAAAATAGGCGCAAAAGCCTACAACCCGGTTTGGCATATCCCTAAATCCATCCAAAAAGAACGCAATGACGGAGTTAAAAGCGTACCGGCCGGCCCGAATAACCCGCTGGGCCCGGTATTTGTCCGTCTTGGCGACCCTAAATTAAGCCTTGGCATTCACGGCACCAATGCCCCTGCCAGCGTACCCGGCGTCCGCAGCCATGGTTGCGTGCGCATGAAATCGCCTGACGCATTGGAATTCGCCAAAACCATCGCAACAGGTTCTCCTGCCTCCGTTATCTATCAAATGGCAAGTCTGAACGAAGATGCCAACCAAAACTTGTGGCTGGCTGCCTATCGCGACCCATACGACAAGAAAAACCTTGATACGGCTGCCCTGAAAAAAAGCATTACTGCCTGGGCAAAAGCGCACGGCAAAACCATTCCTGCCGCACGTGTGGATGCAATCCTGAAAGGACGCACCGGCGCAGCAAACTGTCTGACCTGCGCCAAAGGTGTGAAACTCAAATCGCCTTTGAAGTCTTTGGCATGGACCAGCGGCACGGATGCTTACAGCAAACCTAAAGTCATGCCGAAACCGGCTCCTGCTAAAGATGTGGTATTGCCTCAAGGAACTGAAATCGAAGTCGATGCTACCGACGATACAAACAAGGCAGCATCCGAACCGAAACAAAGCGTTCGTCCGACTCCGGTGAAACCGGCAAAACCTGCTGCCAAACCGGCAACCACTCCGGCCGATACTCCTGCTTCTGTGCCTAAAGCCGCTTCCGAACCGGCTACTACCCCTGCCTCTTCCCCTGCGAAAGATGCTCCGACAAGCAGCGAACCTGCAGATTTGTTGTTCTAAGCAGAACAAAATACATAGCCAAAGGCCGTCTGAAATGAATTTTTCAGACGGCCTTTTCGTACAACTGGATATTGGAAATATATGCCCCTCTTAATTCAGACGGCCTTTTTACTTTCCAAATATTCCGACAAACCGCACTCGCGCAAAATACAGCTTGGGCATTCATGACAACCACCAACCACGCCGTTATAACAGGTATGCGTGTGCTCACGAATATAATCCAATGCACCCATTTCATCTGCCAGCGCCCATGTTTGCGCTTTGGTTAAATACATCAAGGGCGTATGGATTTGAAAAGCGTAATCCATGGCCAGATTCAGCGTGACATTCATCGACTTGACGAACACATCGCGGCAGTCGGGATAACCGGAAAAATCGGTTTCGCACACGCCGGCAATAATATGGCGTATTCCCTGCCCTTTGGCGTAAATGGCGGCATAAAGCAAAAACAAAGCATTGCGTCCATCTACAAATGTATTGGGCAGGCCGTCTGAAGCTGTTTCAATGGATGCCGTATCATCCATCAAGGCGTTATGTGTAATCTGTTGCATCAGGCTCAAATCGAGTACTGTCTGCTTCACGCCCAAATCTTGGGCAATCCAACGCGCGCGCTCCAATTCGATGGCGTGGCGTTGCCCATATTGAAAAGTGATGGCCTGCACATTTTCACGGCCATATGTTTGAATTGCCTGAATCAGGCAGGTTGTTGAATCCTGCCCGCCCGAAAAAATAACGAGGGCCTGCTGTTTTTCCATAGTAAATTCCTAGTTTTGTTAACGCGGGAGGTTTGCGAACCGCGTGATTCGAAGATTGACGGATTATAACGGATTTCGTCTATAATCACGGCACTTCATTTTCTTTTATATAGCATAATCATGAGCATTTACGCCCTGAAACCAAAATTCCAAAACCTATTGCGCCCCATTGTTAAGCGACTGTATCAAAAAGGTATTACTGCCAATCAGATTACCCTGTTTGCCTGCGCCGTTTCTATTTTGATCGGTTTGCTTTTAGCATTGTTTGCTGGTGTATCCACACTATTCTGGCTTTTACCGATCTGGTTGTTTGTCCGTATGGCGCTGAATGCGATGGACGGTATGCTGGCACGGGAGTTCGGCCAACAATCGGCATTAGGCGGTTATTTGAATGAAATCACTGATATTGCCGCAGATGCTGCTTTGTATCTGCCTTTTGCCTTTATCGCGCCCTTCGGCGGCGTACAAATTGCCCTGTTTATTTGGCTGGCGGCAATGACTGAATTTTGCGGCGTTTTGGGACAAGTCCATGGCAACGGCCGTCGTTATGACGGACCATTCGGCAAAAGCGATCGCGCATTCTTTATCGGCGCATTGGCAGTATGGTATGCAATTGCCGGCAGCTTCCATTCGCTTTTCTATATCCTTATGTGGCTGGCCTGCGCGGCATTGGTTTATACCTGCTACAAACGTGTCATCAATGGCTTGAAGGCCGTCTGAAACTTGTCCACGTTCTTGGGTTAATCATCATTGATTAAAATATTTAAACCCATCACCCCGTTTTACTGAAAACAAAAAAGGCCGTCTGAAACCATAAACTATCGGTTTCAGACGGCCTTTTATTCAGTAGCCAAGATAACTTATTGTTTACCCAGTTGGCTGTAATCTACCAACATATACTTGGCAGTAATTTTCTGCGAAGCATTGCCTTCATCGCCCATCAAAATCATTTGAGGCTTGCCGTTAACGGTAATTGAATCGACGGCTTCAACGTTGGTAATGTGTTGCAGATTAGGCAAAGAGATTTTTTGCGGTTCATCGGTCGGATTACCGCTCCAAGTCCACAGTTGTGAGAATTTCTGTCCATTCTCATCCTTCACTTCATTAGCGATCACGTAGGTTTTCAAAACAGGATCATAGTTGAGGGAACGGATACCGCCGCCATCAATATCAATCACGGCCACTTCGTCAAACTCAGGCTTGGCATTGCGCTCAAATACATCTTTCGGATTGCTGATAAACGCGACCAAAGCCATGTTGTTGAACTCAGGATCACGGAAGCCCAAAACAAGACGTTTTTTCACTGGATCAAACGCCATGCCCTCAATATTGATTTCTTCAAAAGAAACCTCTGCCTTGGTTCGCTCGCGAATCAAATCATGCAGCTTGTGATCGGTTTCCAAAACCTGCGTCAGATTGTCGTAGCTGGTCAGCCCCAACACATTGCCGTCTTGGATTTTAAAGCGCATCAGGTGTTCGCGGTCAGGCGATCGGTTGCCTTTACGGGTGCGTGAGTGTGAAGTCATTGCGTAGATAAAGCCTTCATCGTCGCGCGCCAAAGCCTCCAAGTCGCTGAGACGGCGTTTGAAACCGGTAATCACGCGCGTATCCAATGCCTCGTCTTCTACAAACCTGCCGGTTTTATCAATGCTGATGATACTGAATGCATGGTTGGGTTCGTCTTCCGCGATCAGCAACTTACCGTCCGGAAGCTGTTGTACGGCAGAAGGCTCAAATACGCCGTTAAACATATTGATACCCAGCGAACGCAACTCTGCCGCGTTGTTGGCCGGAGGCATCAGCAATGACGGCAATGTTTTTACGCCGATAAATGCCGCCAGCGAAGCCAGCAAGCCCCAGCGGAATACCGCGTAAGATAAGTTAATGTATTTGAACTGTTTATCCGCCAACAAACCGAGCCAGTAAAGATGGTCGCTCATCTTTTCATAGATTTGTTTACGATCGCCCATAATCTCCTGCATCATTTCCCAATATTGATCTTTTTGCAGTTTCACACGGTCTTCATAAATCAAAATATTGGGTTGGCTGCCGCCAAAAAAGCGCGTTTCGGTACTACTGAGGCGGGTTTTCAAATCCCGCAGTTTCGAACGGCCGCGGATGAAATCCTTAAACCATGTACGCGCCGCCTGCATTTTACCGATACGTTCCGGCGAAGCAGAAAGCAATGCAAACACGATAGATGCTGCGGCAGTAATCATAAACGTACTGGCCGGAATCAAAAATTCGGGCGACGATGAAAAAATAAACGCGCCCGAAATCATCAGCGCAGAAACAATAAAACCATTCAGCGAAATCATAATATTTGCTTTGGTTGCCGCCAGCGCCAACAATTCCATCTCCGAGCGTACGGCATTGCGGAACATGGTTTCCACGCCCTTATTCGTACCCAACAGATCAGACGCATTCAAATCCTCGGCTTTATTTTTTTTCTTTTTCGCCTTGTCTTTTTTGCGTTTGGCCTTCTTCTCGTTTTTTTCAGACGGCATTTCAGGATGTTCAACTACATCCTGACCTTCTACTGCTTCCTGAATTTCTACCGCGTCAGCCACAACCTCAACTTCGTTTTCAACAACACCGTTTTGCTTGTGATCCCACAAATCAACATCCTGTTGGGATTCTGCAGATGTGCCGTCGTTTAAAGGTTTGCCTTGGTCGCCCATCTGCTTCTGCCGGCCATTTTCCTTCCAATCATTCAAATCCATATCATGACTCCCAACATCAAACACTTTGAACTACATGGAAAATAAAAAACATATTTAGTTCATTTGTTTTAGGTAATTTACATGCTGTTTACATTCTTTAAATTCCCAAATAGCAAACTGTCGCAGGACCAAAAGCCCTGCGACAATCCACTTTATATCAAAATATTAATAATCGATGCGCTCTTTGATAATTTGCAAATCAGGATACGACAAAACAATGTCGTACTCACGGCCATTTTTAAAAGCCTCAACCTCCAACACAGGCTGACCTCGACGGCTATCGGCATCAACATCGTGAACTTGATAGCCGCGTTGTTCCAACATTCTTACGGCTTTAGCACGGTTTTGCTCGAAGTTTTTGTCGCTGTAGATTTTGTGTTCGATGTAATCGCTGGCACCGGCAGTAGCAGCAGACAAAGCAACGATGGCGGTCAATAAGAATTTTTTCATGTTTGATTTCCTTTTAGAATGTGTATTCGGGTTTCGATGGATGTATTAAAACATGACAAAATTAGCAGTTAATTAGTGCTTGGTTAAACGTAGTAAAGGCCGTCTGAAAACTGTTCAGACGGCCTAAGTGATGCCCTTTCAAAAGAAATAAGAGAAAAAATTTGGCAACAATATGATAACGATAAGTCCCATCTGACTGTATTTCGTAAATTAATTGCGAAAAAACGAGTTTATGATGATATGTCGGTAGTAATTTGTAAGGTTATCCAAACACCCTCTATCTAACCTTTTAACAATCACTGTCATCGGTTTTAAGTAAAATTTGGAATCATCTTTTACCATTTCTCCCCATCATTGCATTCGTCCGTCTATCGGATAGTCATTGCATTTATCCGATATGTCATGATACTGTTCAAAAAATATGACTATTAGGAGTTTCTCATGTCCGAACAGCAAAAATACTTTTCTACCCAAGACGGTACTTCGCTTTTCTACCGCTATCGCCCTGCTGCCGATGGTTCTTCCGACAAAGCCATTGTGCTGTTCCATCGCGGACATGAGCATTCCGGCCGGATGATGTTTGTTGCCGATGAGCTGGGTTTTGATGATTTTGCCTATTTTGCTTGGGACGCGCGTGGTCATGGTTACAGCCCTGGAGAACGAGGCGATAGTCCGAGTATCGGCACTTCGGTTTCAGACGTAGATGATTTTATCCGACACATCCAAAGCGAATACAGCATCAAACCTGAAAACATTTGCGTGATTGCGCAAAGTGTCGGTGCGGTATTGGTTTCTACTTGGTTGCACGATTACGCGCCGAAAATCCGTTGCGCCGTATTGGCTTCGCCTGCGTTCAAAGTCAAACTCTATGTTCCGTTTGCCCGTACCGGTTTGAAAATGATGCAAAAATGGCGTGGCAATTTCTTTGTCAACAGCTACGTCAAAGCCCACTATCTGACCCACAATGTCGAACGTCAAAAAAGCTACGACAATGATCCGCTTATTGCCCGCGCTATTTCTGTGCGCATCCTGCTGGGTTTATATGAAGCGGCCGAACGCGTCGTTGCCGATGCACAAGCGATTACTACGCCTGTACAACTGTTGATTTCAGGCAGCGATTGGGTTGTTCATCACAAACCGCAACACGATTTCTACAACCGTTTGGGCAGCCATATTAAAGAACGCCATATCCTGCCCGGTTTCTACCACGACACTTTAGGCGAGCAAAACCGTGAAATCGCGTTTATCGAAATGCGCCGTTTTATCCGCGAGCGTTTCAATCAGCCTTTGCAACAAGTCGATCTGACTCAAGCGCACTTATTTGGAGACAGCCGTCGCGAAGCTGACGAACTGGCGACGCCTTTGCCTGTTTGTACGCCTCGCGGCGCATTCTGGGCAATATATCGCGCCTCGCTCAAACTGGGTTCGCGCTGGAGTGAAGGCTTGAGAATCGGTCAAGAAACAGGTTTTGATTCGGGCAGCACATTGGATTATGTCTACCGCAATCAACCGCAAGGCAGCAATGCTTTCGGTGTATGGGTGGACAAATACTATCTTAACGCTATCGGCTGGCGCGGCATTCGCCAACGCAAAGTCAATATCGGCAAAGCCATTCAGACGGCCTCAGCCAAACTGCGTGAAGCAGGCAAACCGGTACACGTTTTGGATATCGCATCCGGTCATGGCCGCTATGTATTGGATGCCCTGACTGCCGACACATTGCCTAATTCCGTACGCTTGCGCGATTACAGTCCGATTAATGTCGAAGCCGGTCGCAAGCTGATTGCCGAGCGCGGCTTACAAGACACGGTTACCTTCAATGAGGTCAATGCCTATGACCGCGCCAATTATCACGATTTACAGCCGCGTCCTACCCTGGGCATCGTCTCCGGCCTGCACGAATTGTTTGCCGACAATGATTTGATTTTGAACTCGCTCTACGGCTTTGGAGAAGCCATTGAAACCGGCGGCTACCTGATCTACACCGGCCAGCCGTGGCATCCGCAACTGGAAATGATTGCCCGCGCCCTGACCAGCCACAAAGCAGGCAACCCAAACTGGGTAATGCGCCGTCGCAGTCAGCAGGAAATGGATCAGCTGGTTGAAAAAGCCGGTTTTGAAAAAATCCATCAATGGATAGACGAAGACGGTATTTTCACCGTGAGCTTGGCAGTGAAGAAATAAAAAAATAAAGGCCGTCTGAACAATTCTTTAACTTTCAGACGGCCTTATTTAAACCATGTACCTATCCATGAAACCCTCCCTAAAAACCTCCCTGCTCAAGCTGATTTTAGTTGGCGCACTGTTCTACACCAGCTACGGCCTATCCAACCATTACGCGGCGTCGCTGGACTATGTGCCTGAAATCGCTTTTACATGGGAGAGCAATATTCCGTTTTGGGCATGGACGATTGTGCCTTATTGGTCGCTAAACCTGATGTATACCGCGGCATTTTTTCTTTGCCGTGATACACATGAACAAAACCGATATGTAGCGCACCTTGTAGCCGCCCAACTGATTGCAACTGTTTGCTTTGTACTGTTTCCGCTGCGTTTCGGGTGGCCTAAACCGCCTGCCGATGGGCTGTCAGGCTGGCTGTTTGATTCATTGGCTGCATTTGATTTGCCGTACAACCAAGCGCCATCTTTGCATATCGCGTTGGCGATTATCGTGGGTGCATTTTATTGGACGCGCTTTCCCAAAATCCGCCTGCCGCTTTTCTTATGGCAAAGCCTGATTGCCTTGTCGGTACTGACGACTTATCAACATCATTTTATTGACGTGCCGACCGGAGCATTGCTTGGCTGGCTGGTGTTGTGGGCTTTCCCGCGTCAGATGACTTCGCCGTTAAAACTGGGCTCGATTAATGTACACTCAAGAAAGATTGCGTTGCTGTATTTGCTTGGCGCGTATTTGATGGCTTTGCCTGCGCTGCTGGGTGGTGTGTGGCTGTGGTTGATATGGATTAGCGTGTCTTTGCTGATGGTGGCCTTTGCCTATTTGACTGGGAATGCAAACATATTCCAAAAACAGGCTAACGGTAAATTATCGGCGGCAGCGACGGTTTTACTATTGCCTTATCTGGTGGGCGTACGGCTAAACATGGCGTATTGGTTACGCGGTAAGGCGAAAACGGCACAAGTCCGCCATGATGTATGGATTGGCAGCGTTTTGGGTATTTCAAACCATCTGCCTGCTGTATTGGATGTATGCGCCGAATATCCCTGCTGTAGCTATCAGGGAGAATATCGCACTCTGCCTTTACTGGATATGGTAACGCCGTCTGAAAACGATTTGGTTCAGACGGCCTTGATATTGGAAACCTTGCGCCAAAAACACGGCAAAGTGCTGGTATGTTGCGCTTTAGGTTATGGAAGAAGTGCCGCAGTGGTGCTGACGTGGCTGCTGGTCTATGGTGGCTGCAAAGACTTGGCACAGGCAAAGGCCGAACTCAAGCAGGCTCGGCCACAAATGGTATTATCGCTGGCCACTGCCCAAGTAGTCGAAGCTGCTGCCAACTATTTAAAACAAGGATAATGATGGACAACGCAACCGACAGCCGTATTACTGCCCACCTGCTCTCTACCGCACATTATGTTGCCACCTGCAATGCCTTGCTGCTCGCCTTGTCGGCAAAATATGGCGGCGCATGGTTTGCGGTGCAACTTGTCTTGGCAGCAGTTTTGCTGTACTGCCATATCCGCATTCACTTCGACCGTCGCGTGTTCCA
>NZ_JBQCWY010000100.1:0-8535 GCF_051956955.1 Neisseria sp. P0021.S005
ACCCCGCCCTGTTCCGCAGCATCGCGGTGGAAAAAAGCCCGGCCCTCACGCGCGGCGTGAAATCGGGCGTCGGCGGCGCGATGTCTATCCGCACCATCGAACCTTCCGACATCATCCCCGAAGGGAGAAACTGGGGAATCGAAGTCAAAACCGAGTTTTCCGGCAACACCGTGGCGCAGAAAAACGACCTGCGCCAATTCTTAGGCCGCGACTACCGCACTCTCTCGCCCATAGGCGCGACGGCGGACGGGGTATCGGGTATGCCCGATGTATTGACCGGCTATACCGGCAAACCTTCCCCCACCGCCCTGTTGTTGGACGAAGGCATCGCGGGTACCAAGTATGCGGGCGGCAAAAGCCACACCAACTTCAAAGACGACAGGCAGCTGATGTTGTCCGCCGCCTTCAAAACCGACATTACAGACGGCCTTGCCGCATACAGCCACCGCCAAAAAGGCAACTACTACGCGGGCAAACGCGGTTATCAGAGCTACCTCAACAACCCCATTTACGGTGCAGATGCCTGTTACGACCAGTATCCCGACAAATCGCCACGGGAAAAAGACATACTCTGCAAATCTTCCGCCAGCCTGGTGCCGAATATGGCCGTCCTGTTCAGGCCGGGCGAAGAAATCATGAACAGCCACACCGACACCAAAACCCTGCTGCTGAAAAACAACTGGTATCTGCCGGGCAACCAAAAAATCAGCCTGCAATATATGGACAACAAAATCGGCTTCGGCGAAATCAACCCCCTGATAACGGCATGGATACTCGGTTTCGCCGAACAATCCCTAGACGAACCTGCGCAGCAGGCACCGGGCATAGGGACGAAAATCGACAGCAAAACCTACAAAATCGGCTACGAATGGAAGCCGCAAAACAACAAATGGATAGATTTTCAGGCCGATATGTGGCGGGTGAAGACCGACAGCAACCGCCATCAGAGCGGCGGCCCCGTCGTCGGCGTCATTACGCCCGACTATGAGTACGACCTTTGGTATTGGTGCAACATACGCAAACAGCCCTCACCTAACCTGCGGGGGGAAAGCTGCGAAAGCGCGATGACGTCGAACACCTACGGTTCGGCGCGAACCCATGAAGAAGTGCTGCGCATGATAGAAGACACGCCCGACAAAATCGCCCGCAAGCTGGCAGAATACGATGAAAACAACCGTGCGATTACTGACCGCTGGATGGGGCATACGGGCGGCTACTACGCCATCACGCCCGCCGATAAAAATGTGATGACCGACCAGACCAACCATCTGGGCAGGCTGATGAACCTGGCCGAACTGAAGCAAAAGCTGAATCAGGAACGCTACTACATCGAACATCCCGACCGTATCATCGTTCCCGGTGCGCGGCAGCGTACCGACGTCGTCCGCAACGGCTTCAACCTCAGCAACCGCTTCCGCCTTTCCGACAAACTCAGCCTCACCCTCGCCGCCGACTACCAGCGCGAAACACTGGAAGAACGCACCGATACCGCCGACAGCAATGATTTGATGAATACTTTCGGCGTACTGACTCGCATGGCGGCCTTGGGCGGCCCGCAGTCGGCGAAAAAGCGCGAATGGGGCGCGAACCTGGTCTTCGACTGGAAACCGACTTCCCGCCTGAACATACAGGCGGGCGTGCGCTATCAGAACTTTAAAGGACGCAATATCGAACTGGCGCGGCAGCGTGCCGCACGCAACCCCTGGTATCAGTATGGCCTGGGTTCGGACAGCTATGTTACCGGCCTGATGATGCCGTATTTTGAATTGGCGGATGAAGAAGATATTGCCAACCAAAAGCGAATGTTGCAGCTTTATAACCCTGATAGAATCGGAGGACAGGTTGCAGAATATCAAGACCTTAACCGCCGTTTTAAGGAAAAAAACGGTTACGATTTTGATCCGCATGATACTCTCGTTGATCAGGAAACACGCTTGTATGCCAAACCAAATGGACAGCTTGTTGAATATACACATGGCGATAAAAATACCGATGTGCTATATGTCCTACGCCGCAAACAGATTATCCCAATTGTTTCGGGAAAATTCGACAACAGCAAAGTACAGCTTGCTCCCGAGAAATACCGCGAAATGGTAAATAATCCGCAAGGCAAGGGCGGCAGCCACCGCCGCTATATTCCGGGGGCGAATTTACATATTGCTCCCGGACAGATTACCGAATCGCAAGCACTGGCCAATACAAATCAGACACCACCGGAAGACGATAATGATTTTGCTAGAGACCGGTTAGCTCATCCACACAACCTTGCTTGGGTCAGGCATCAATTCGGCGAAGCCGACCGCTGGCGCATACCGCAGGAGCAACGCGCGCATTCCTGGTCGCCCATGCTGGCGGTCAGCTACGATCTTGCCGACAACCACCGCCTCTTTGCCCGTTATGCCCGCATGAGCCGCTTCCCCAGCCTGTATGAATTGACCGGAGTCAGCAGCAACGCCCTACTCCGCAGGGAAGTTGTTGCCGAATACGACCTAAAACCCGAAAAAAGCACCAACTGGGAAGTCGGCTACAATTTCAATTTCGCCCCGCATTTCACCAAGCTGCGCCAAGGCGACCTCCGCCTCACCTACTACAGCAATAAAATCAAAAACCAAATCGACACATCCAATATGGACGGCGGCATGATCCAATACGACAGGGCAGTCAGCAAGGGGGTGGAGCTGCAAAGCCGCCTCGACAGCGGCCGCTTCTTCGCCTCCTTCGGCGGTACTTACCGCTTGAAACACGCGGTTTGCGACAAACAAATCGCCTTCAAATTCGACTATTACCTGCAACGCGTACCCGAATGCCTGGAAGGCGGCTTCGGCCTCAGCCGCTTCTTCCAGTCCCTGCAGCCGAAATATTCGCTTTCCCTTGATGTCGGCACGCGCTTCTTCAACAAAAAACTGGAATTGGGCATGCGCGCCATCCATCACAGCAAGGCGGAGCGGAAAAACTACGACAAGCTGATTGCCGACGGCGCGGGGCAGGTGTATGAGCGCAACGGCAAACCCTACGGCTGGCATGCCGCCACCCTTTTAGATGCCTATGCCCGCTACCGCATAGGGAAACATATAGACTTGAATTTCGGCGTTACTAACCTCGCCAACCGCTATTATCTAGACCCGATGTCCAGCACCCCCGTTCCCGGCCCAGGTAGGACGGTTACCTTCGGCCTAAAAGCGAAATTCTAAAATTTTCAATCAGACCTATTGTCAAAAACAAATTAGTATATATAATATTGATTATCAATATTATTTTTATATGACGGTCTTTTTTCTGCTTTCTGCCGCCATCTATATTTCAAAGATAAGCAGGCTTTTTTCAATTTCTTAGGAGTCTCAACATGAATGTGCGTCAAACCGTCTTAGCCGCCCTTTTGATGGGTGCTTTTGGTTCTGCCTTGGCTGTAGAGAATATATATGGAGAATCAAGTACAAACCGTGTGAAAACTCAAAAATCGGATGCGCTGCCGTTTGGTGCAAACCGTGCCGGTATCAGTATAGACAGCGATGGAAACAACCGTTATTCGAATTCCATCAACCTCGAAGCCGGACCCGCGCAGCGCATCCGCAACAAATACGGCAATACGCCCATCAACGGCGGCAATCAGAACGCCAATGCAAATGGCACGGCCAATCCGAAATACCTGCAACCCGGCGACATCAACCCGATTGCGGGCTGGTTCTCGAAAACCAAACTCGCCCAAGTGTGGTATGAAAAACGTGCCAACAACACCGAAGTGTTCAGCGTACGCCAAATGGCCGACCCAAAGTTACCGATTGCACCGAAATTCGGCGGCATGACCTTTGCCAAAGTGCCGACTGCGGCAACCAACGTCTTCTTCGGCGAATGGGCGCCGCGCAAAGGCAACAGCAATCAGATTACCAACAGCACTGATTTAAATATGAACGACGGCAACCGCACGGTTTGGTTTGTGGGTGAGAATCCGACTAAAAACACTACGGGCTTAGCTACCGCCACCTATAATGTTGTCGGCATCAACAAGCACACGCCGGGCAAAAACGATTTCTATACTGGTGAAATCAAAGCCACATTCGGCACGAGCGACAAAGGTTCTATGAGCGGAGCACTAAAACGCGCAGGTGATAGGGATTTGAACTTTAACGGTGTTGAAATTATCAATTCAAAAGGTACATTCAACAGTATTAAGGGACGAAATAACGAAGGCATTATCGGACAATTCTACGGCAATGGCGCGGCAGCCATGGCAGGCTATGCCACTCGCGGAACTGACAACAACAAAGGCGACGACGTAGCCTTCGGCGGTGCGAAAAAATAGCCTTGTCTGCTTACGCGATTAGGGAATGCCAGTGTTTTCGGCGTTTGGCCGTCCGTTCCCGCAATCAGGTAAACCGCCATTTTTTAACTACAGCCGCAGTAGGCATAAATATACTGCGGCTGACCTGTTTCTGAAGTGCCGTGCAAACCTGCATTATCTCGCAGAATTTTTGCTTTACTTCTTTCAGACGGCCTCTCCGCCCCAAGGACCCTATCTCATGAAACACCGCCTCTGCCTGCTTTTCCTGCCGCTCTGTACGGTCTGCCTTGCCGCCCCGTCCGACGATGCCGCGGACGAACGCCGCCGCCTGCTGGATGAGAGCAGCCGCCAAACGCAGCAATATCGAGAAAGTGACTGGCTGGACACGGAACAGGCCCGCGAGAAAGTGGAAGAAAACAACGGCTATATTTCGATAGATGGTGAAATCTACCAAGTCGGCGATACGGCGGAAGAACTGGAAAGTGCGATTTACCACGCCCTAAACGCGCGACAGTGGCACAAGGTGCGACAGTTTGCCGCCCGCTACGCCAAACTGCCGCAGCACAAACCCGCGCTGATTCATTTGGCCGATGCGCTGCAAAAACGGGCCGAAGGGGATTCTCGCGCGGCGGAGAACAGTTTTCAGACGGCCTTGGAAGCCGAACCCGACAACCCCCGCCTGCTGCTCGAAGCGGGGCGGTTTTATGCCGAAGACAACCAAAACAAAGAGTCCGTCGCCGCGTTTGAGAAAGTTCTGAAAACGGATATTCCTGCTGAAACCCACCCCATCGTGGAAAACTACCTGTCCGAACTGGGCAAACGCCGCCGCTGGCACGGCCAAATCAGCCTAGGCTACGGCTACAACAGCAATGTAAACCAAGGCAACGGCATCAACCAATGCGTGTGGGAAATCGCGGACATGTGCCTGATGGAGCGCACCCTGCCTGCGCCAACGGATTCAACCTTCTTATCCTATAGCGCGACCACCGAAAAAACCGTCCCGCTCAAAGGGCATCACGGTGTACAGGTGCGCAGTGTACTGTACGGCAACCGCTACACGGAAAAAGACAAAGATTCGGCGGCTATGCCGGATTACAGCTATCACAACAGTTCGCTGTACGCGGGATACGCCTATGCCGACGCACGCTCCTCCTTTTCCCTGCTACCCTATTTCGAATATGACTTCCGCAACCGCCACACCCACTACCGCGCATGGGGCGCGGATGTCGACTGGTCACGCACACTTTCCCCTCGCTGGCGTATTAACTCACATGCTGGAGCAAAAAAGACCGGATACGGCGGACAAAGCAAAGATTATTTTGCCGACTACAAGCAATACGAACTGGGTGTAGGGGCAGAATTTTCTCTCACACCCCAAAGCGGCCTGTTCGCCAACTTTGATGCAACACGCAAAGCCTATCCCGAAAAATCTTCTTCCAGCAAGGAATATACGACACGGCTGGGAGCGTATAGTTTTTTTTCAAGCGGTACTTATCTCAACGCTATCCTGCTTCATCGCCGCAGTCTTTATGACGCTGCAAGTTTTGTCAGCGACAACAGACGGCGGCGCGACAATCAATACATCATGATAGCCGCTGTAGGCTTTCCGCAGTGGAACCTTAAAGGCATGTATCCTGAATTTCGTTTCAGGCGTTCAATCTCCCATAGCAATACAGCACATTACCGATACCGTCAGAATGAATGGCTACTAAATTTTAAATACCGATTTTAAATTGAGTCATTTAGAAATACGCTAAAACAGCGATATAACCATGCTGTTTTGCTCGTTTCTATATCATGCCGTCTAAAAAAAGCCGATACACCTTTCCAATGTATCGGCTTTCGCTATCTGCTCAACGCTTAATTTTTGCCGGGCAATTCTTTTTCGCTCAATGGTTTGATGTACCAAATATCGCGGCAGTAGTCGGCGATGGAGCGGTCGGATGAGAAGAAGCCCATGTTGGCGATGTTGATCAAGGCTGATTTGCGCCATGCGGATACGTTGCGGTAGTGTTCGTCCGCTTTGTATTGCGTATCGATGTAGCTGCGGAAATCGGCCATCAGTTGATAGAAGTCACCGTATGGTTGCAACACGTCGTTGTAGCGGTTTGGCTCTTCCGGAGAGAAAGTGCCTTGGCTGATTTGGTTGACGACGCGGCGCAGGTCGCTGTCTCGTTCGATATAGCTCAATGGGTCGTAACCGTTGCGGCGGATTTCTTCGACTTGTTCTACGGTGTTACCGAAGATATAGCAGTTGTCCGCGCCGACTTTTTCCAAAATCTCAACGTTCGCGCCGTCCAGCGTACCCATGCAGATTGCGCCGTTGAGGGCAAATTTCATGTTGCTGGTACCGGATGCTTCTGTACCTGCCAGTGAGATTTGTTCGTGCAAATCGGCAGCAGGAATGATGATTTGGGCAAGGCTGACGCTGTAGTTCGGGATGTAAACGACTTTAATCAGGTCGCGGATACGGGTGTCGTTATTGATGACTTTGGCAACGTCGTTAATCAATCGGATGATTTTCTTCGCCATGTAATAGGCGGAAGCGGCTTTACCGGCAAAGATGAACACGCGCGGCTGCCAATCGAAATCCGGGTTTTCCAGGATTTTGTTGTAGCGGTCGACGATGTGCATCACGTTCAATGCTTGACGTTTGTACTCGTGGATACGTTTGATTTGGATGTCGAAAAGTGCATCGGTATTAACTTTGATGCCCAGCTCGGTTTCGATGTATTTAGCAAGGCGCTCTTTGGCGGCTTTTTTCACTTCACCGAATTCTGCCTGTACGGAAGCATCGTCCACTTTATCGTTGAGCTTGGTCAGGTTGTCCAAATGCAGACGCCAGTCTTCGTCGCCCAGATGTTTGTCCAAGAATTTGGTCAAGCCCGGGTTGGCGATGTTAATCCAGCGGCGCGGGGTTACGCCGTTGGTTACATTGGTAAAGCGTTCTGGGAATACTTTGGCGAAGTCGGCAAAGATGGATGTGGTCATCAAATCGGAGTGGATTTTGGCCACGCCGTTGACTTTGTGCGAACCGATCACGGCAAGCCATGCCATGCGGACGCGACGGCCGTGGGTTTCGTCGATGATGGATACGCGACGGACAAAGTCGTCGTCGAAGTTACCGATGGCGCGTAAGGCATTGAGGAAGTAGGCGTTGATTTCAAAGATGATGTCCAAGTGGCGTGGCAGCAGACGGCCCATCAAATCGACCGGCCAAGTTTCCAAGGCTTCGCTCATCAGTGTGTGGTTGGTGTAAGAGAAAATCTTACAGCACATATTCCATGCTTCGGTCCACGCAATGCCTTCTTCGTCAATCAGGATGCGCATCAATTCTGGAATAGCGAGCACCGGATGGGTGTCGTTCAAATGGATGGCGACTTCGTCCGCCAAAGTGCGGATGCTTGGGAAACGGCATTTGTGACGTGCAACGATGTCTTGAACGGAAGCGGAAACCAAGAAGTATTCTTGCTTCAGGCGCAATTCGCGGCCGGAATCGGTAGAGTCGTTCGGATACAGGACGCGTGAGATGTTTTCATCGCTGTTTTGTGCGCGAACGGCAGAGGCATAGTCGCCTCGGTTGAAGTCGGCAAGGTCAAACAGGTTGCCTGCGTGTGCGGTCCACAAGCGCAATGGGTTGGCACATTCGCCGCCATAGCCCGGAATGATTTCATCGTATGCCCAAGCGGAAATTTCTTCGCTCGGCTGCCATTCTTTTTTGTCGCCCAAGTTCAATACTTGACCGCCGAAACGGACGGAATATTGTTTGTTCGGACGGGCAAATTGCCATGCCAAATCTTGGTCGAGCCACAAATCGGGTTTTTCAACTTGTTGTCCATCCACGATTTCTTGTTTGAACATACCGTATTGGTAACGGATGCCGTAGCCCATGGCCGGAATGCGCAGGGTTGCCAAAGAGTCGAGGAAGCAGGCGGCAAGACGGCCCAAACCGCCGTTACCTAAACCTGGATCTTCTTCTTGTTCGCAGACATCGGCAAATTCTTTGCCCAGTTGCTTGAAGGCTTCTTCAAATTCGGCGTAAACGCCTTCGTTAATCAGCGCGTTGACAAACGAACGGCCGAGCAGGAATTCCATAGACAGGTAATAAACCATGCGTTTGCTGTTGTCGATGTGGGCGCGGCGTGTTTTGAGGAAATCTTCCGCAATCAGGTCACGCGCGGCAAGCATGGCGGCGTTGAGCCATTGGTGTGAAGTTGCCTCCTTCGGATCTACGCCCAAGATGAAAATCAGCTTGT
>NZ_JBQCWY010000101.1:0-8423 GCF_051956955.1 Neisseria sp. P0021.S005
GTGAACGTACCCGTGAAGGTAACGACTTCTACCACGAGATGAAAGATTCCAACGTATTGGATAAAGTAGCCATGGTGTATGGCCAAATGAACGAACCTCCAGGCAACCGTCTGCGCGTTGCTTTGACCGGTTTGACTATGGCCGAATACTTCCGTGACGAAAAAGACGAAAACGGTAAAGGTCGCGACGTATTGTTCTTCGTCGACAACATCTACCGTTACACTCTGGCCGGTACCGAAGTATCTGCACTGTTGGGCCGTATGCCTTCTGCAGTGGGTTACCAACCGACATTGGCTGAAGAAATGGGTCGTTTGCAAGAGCGTATTACCTCTACCCAAACAGGTTCCATCACTTCCATCCAAGCCGTATATGTACCTGCGGATGACTTGACTGACCCGTCTCCAGCGACAACTTTCGCCCACTTGGACGCGACCGTCGTATTGAGCCGTGACATTGCATCTTTGGGTATTTACCCGGCAGTTGACCCGCTTGACTCTACTTCGCGCCAATTGGATCCGATGGTATTGGGTCAAGAGCATTACGACGTAGCGCGCGGTGTACAGTCTACTCTGCAAAAATACAAAGAATTGCGCGACATTATTGCCATTCTGGGTATGGACGAATTGTCTGACGAAGACAAACTGACTGTGATGCGTGCCCGTAAAATTCAACGCTTCCTGTCTCAACCGTTCCACGTTGCAGAAGTGTTTACAGGTTCTCCAGGCAAATATGTCGCCCTGCGCGATACCATTGCCGGCTTTAAAGCCATCTTGAACGGCGAATACGACCATCTGCCTGAACAAGCGTTCTACATGGTAGGCGGCATCGAAGAAGCAGTTGAGAAAGCGAAAACCTTAAACTAAGGAGGTCGGCATGAGCGTCATGCAAGTTGAAGTGGTCAGTAGCGAGCAAAACATCTATTCGGGCGAAGCCAGCTTTGTGGTGGTTCCGACCGTTCAAGGTGAGCTTGGTATTTATCCACGACACGAGCCGATTATGAGTTTGGTACGCCCCGGCGCATTGCGTTTGACTGTTCCGGGTGAAGCTGAAGAAGTGCTGGTTGCCGTTTCCGGTGGCGTTTTAGAAGTACAGCCTGATAAGATTACCGTATTGGCAGACGTTGCCGTCCGCAGTACCGAAATGGATCAGGCGCGTGCTGAAGCAGCTAAAAAAGCAGCCGAGGCAGGTGTTTCTGCAGCCAAAGATGATAAATCTCTGGCCGAAGCGCACAAAGCATTGGCAGCAGCCATTGCCCAGCTGAAAACTTTGGATTACCTTCGTTCGCAAAAAAACAAGTAATGTGGGTTCATCAAGAAAAAGCACAACGAAATGTTGTGCTTTTTTATTTGCCTGAAGATAAGCAGCTTGGTATTGAAATGTCGATAGATGAGTAGATGGCAAACTTGAAATCGGAACGGTAGAACCGGTTTTTATGACTCAATTGTTGGCGGATCATTTTCAAAGCAGTTAGTCTTGTTATTTGGCTAAGAATAGCCTACTCAATCTTTTTTAACCACAAAAAGCAGGGTGGATAATTCCTAATTTATTGCAACCGCAACAGATCTGAATTGATCAGTATTGAAAATATTAGAATTTGCGGAAGCCCTTGTATAAACAAAAGGCCGTCTGAAACTTTTCAGACGGCCTTTAAACCATTATTACGGTATTCATTTATGATTGGTCGATGGTTTTATCCAGTCCTTGGGTCAGACCGTTGATGTCGCCACCATTCAGTCCCAACTCTTTCAATAGACCGTCAACCAACGGAGCTTGGCTGCGGTAGCGCAGGGCGCTGTTGACCATTTGATCGGCAAGGCTGGCTTGTGTGGTTTGGCCGTCTGAAACACCTTCCGCACCGTTTGCACCACCGGCAAAGCCACCCAGACCATTGACTTGCAAGATTTTGATGTCTTCGATTTTTTCCATCGGGCGGACGGATTCGCGGATGATGTCCGGCAGGTGTTTTAAGAGGGCAAGGCGGACTTGCATTTCAACCTGTTCAACGCTCAGGACGTTGGCAGCCTCGTTTACAGCGCGGGTACCTTCTGCATCAACCTTGTATTGTTGCTCTTGCGCTTGCGCCAACAGAATTTTGGCATCTGCCTCACCTTTGGCTTGCAGGCGGTGTTTTTCGGCTTCGGCTTCGGCGGCAATACGCACGGCTTCTGCGCGGTCTTGTGCGGCTTGTTTTTCGGCTTCGGCAGCAACAGTGAGCGAAATCGCATCTTTTTGCGCGGCTTCTTCTGCGGCAATCAATTCAACCGCTTTGGCACGCTCGGCGCGTTCGGTTTCGCGTACGGTAATCACGCTCTCTTCTTCGCGAACGGCGGCGGCGCGGGCTTTGTCGGCTTCGGCTTTGGCTTCGGATTCAGCACGCGATTTTTCGGCAACGGCGATGGCGCGGTCTTGCTCGGCCAATTCGATGGCTTTGCGGCGTTCAACCTCGGCCTGCTCAACGGCTTGGGCTTTTCTAATGTCTTCGTTTTTAATGTCGCGTTCGGCGGCAATGCGTTTCAAATCCACTTCGCGTTCAGCCGCAATTTTGGCTTCTTCCGCTTCACGTTTTTTCTGAGATTCTTGTTCGGCAATGCTGGCCTCTTGTTCGGCACGGCGGACGGCAATCTCACGCTCTTGTTCGAGTTTGGCGTATTCTTCTTCGCGCGAGATTTTCAGGCGTTGCTGCTCGGCTTCGAGGTTTTTGGTTTTGATTGCCAAATCGGTGTCTTGTTCGATTTCGTTACGTTTTTTGCGGCGGCCTTCGATGGTTTCGGTCAGTTTGGTCAAACCTTCCGCGTCAAAGGCGTTTTGCGGGTTGAAAAATTCGAAGCTGGTTTGGTCGAGGCCGGTCAGGGAAACGGTTTCGAGTTCGAGACCGTTTTTGAACAAGTCTTCACTCACGACTTGTTGTACTTTCTGAACGAAATCAACACGTTTTTCATGCAGTTCTTCCATCGCCATTTCGGCGGCAACGGCGCGTAGGGCGTCAACAAATTTACCTTCGACGAGGTCTTTCAACTCATCGGGAGACATGGTTTTCATACCCAGTGTTTGTGCGGCGGTCGCAATGCTCTCGGCGCTGGGTTTAACGCGGACGTAAAATTCCGCCATCACGTCAACGCGCATCCGGTCGCGGGTAATCAGCGCTTGTTGGGCTGCGCGGCGCACTTCAAGGCGCAGTGTATTCATGTTGACGGGGATGATTTCGTGCAATACAGGCAGCACCATCGCACCGCCGTTCATGATGACTTTTTCGCCACCAAAACCGGTGCGGACAAATGAGACTTCTTTGCTGGCACGGCGATACAGACGGGTCAGGATGAGGCCGAGTACAAACAGCGCGACGAGTATGACGCCGGCGATAGTGCCGATGGAGACCAAATTCATGGTTTTTCCTTTCTTCTTGTTAATATGCCTTTGGGGGCGGTGGATTCAGAAAGCTTTGAGGGAAGGAAGCCGTCTGAAAGGGTTAAAAATATGGGTTGAAATAATAGAGTGGTTGTTTTTCTATATTGTTATTTCGGATTTCTAGATGGTGAGGATAGGGCGGTAAAGTATCTATTTTTACCGTATCGATAAATCAGCGGTTTCAGACGGCCTTAATCTACCAAGCTGCCGCTCGGATTCAAAATCGCTTTAAATGTATTTCCATCCAACGACACCAGCAATACCGCATCGCCTTGTTTCAATACATCTTCAGAGTCAGGCTCTACCATCACATAATGCTGTTGGCCGTAAGCATCTTTTACGCGCGCCTGCGCCGCATTGCCTAGCCGAGCTTCGCCCAACACCACCGTGCCGACGCGCCCGATTAAACTTTCCTGAGAAACGGCCGTGGTTTCATCTTTCGGCATAATTTTGTACAAACTGCTAGCTGTTACGCGCACCAAGGGCAGGGAAAGAAACCAAACGATGACTGCTGCCAGCGTGCCATTCAGATAACTGCCGAATACAGTGGCAAAGGCCGTCTGAAACAGATAACCCGTCAGTCCGTATACGGCAAGAAACACCACCATCAACATCAATACCGGGATACGTCCGACATACAGCCAGCTCAGGAAACGCACGAATATGCCTGCATCCGCCACATCCAATCCTACCTCGGCGTGTGCAGTTTCGGTCAGGCTGTCTGGCAACAGGTTGTCCAACCAGTCGCTGATACCGCCTGCCAGCATGGAAATGACTTCCAACACACCGAGCAAAACCATCAGCGCAATGGCAATGCCGAAGATTTCAGTTTCGGGGGCGTTGATTAGATTCCACATATTGCATTTCCTTATTCTTTTTAATTTTCAGACAGCATATATTTTATTTTAAAGTTAAGCAGATTGGATATGGGTTTTTATTAATTTGTCGTAACTGACAGGATTTTTCCCAATCCGTCATCTTTTTGTTATTGAGGTGTGTATGGTTTTCTTTTTTCAGACGGCTCCGTGAAGATAGAGGCCGTCTGAAACTGCGATTTTCTCAATATGGCTTATGATTTCGCTTTCAATGCCGCCAATCTTTCGGCAATGCGGTTGTTGCGGCTTAAGTCTTCCAGTTCTTTCAGCTTGGCCAACTGCGCCGCATCGGTGCTGCTGTGTACCGAGTTTTGGCGACCCATCACACGGTCGAAGGCATTGCCGCTTTTTTCGGCATCACGGGCAATGCGGTTGAGGTCGCTGCCGTTACCACCGGCTGTTTTGCCTGTGCCCATGCTTTGCTGTGCGGCACGCCAGTCTTGCAACTGCTGCTGCATCTCGCGTTTTTTCGCCTGCAGGGCGGCGATAAAGCCTTCAAGCTCTTTTTCTTGTGCAGCACAGTCGGCAATGGTGTTTTCTAAGATGGGCAGACGCGCTTCGATGTCCATCTGCTCGGCGATACCCGCTTCGGCAAGATCATCGCGACCGGCATCTACGGCGGCTTGCAGATTGGCATCAATGGCCTCGTGGCGGTTGCTTTCATCGGCCATTTTCTTGGCGGCAAGATGTTTCTGCGCCAACACTTTGCCCAACTCAGCGCGCACTTCATCTACTGCGCGCTCAATTTCGCGGATGCTTTCGTTCATGACCGCTTCAGGTGCAAGGTTTTCCGCCGCATCAATTAGGGCATGAAAACCGCCGCTTACCAGACGACCTACTCGGCGGGATAGGGTTTCGCTCATTTGGATTTTCCTTTCACTAAAATGTGTTTGTTTCATTTGGTATGGCAGCAGTCTTAAACTTCATTTGCCTGTTGTACAATCTTCGCCAGTTTCAAAGTGTTTTCAAGCTGTTGCAGAACGCTGTCGTCGTATGCCGCGCCTTTGCCGGTTACGGCGAGTTGCAGGATGCTGTCGGTGAGGCGGACGATGCGCCACATCAGTTCGCGCTCGTATTTTTTCAAATCGTCGAGGTCAGCTTCTTCGGGCAGGTCGGCGGCGAGTGTTGCGCCCAAGTCGGGCAGTTGTTCAAACAACCTCGCCACGATATGCGAATGCACTCCGGCCTGTTTTTCAGCGTGCAAGATTTCGTGTTTTGCTGCTTGGAAAAACTGCTCCTGCGCCGTCAGTGCAGAGCCGTAATCGCGTGTCTGCGTATGCGCCAAGCGTGCCAGCTTGAGCAATTCGCGGATTTTTTCAGACGGCGTATTTGCACCTTCGATTTTTAGTTCAGCAATAAAATCAGCATCTTCCTGAGTGATGCGCACACTAATTGGGATACGGTTCGTTGCATTCATATTCTTTTGATTTGGTTTGTATTCATTTGAATACAAATATACAAGATGGGATTCTGAGGCGCAATACCAGAAACCGTATATTTATGTAAACATCAGGCCGTCTGAAACTTGATTTTCGGTTTTCAGACGGCCTTTTCCTTTATAATCCGTACATTATTTTCATACACACAGCAGGTTCCCCATGTCCAACAAACCCACACTCCTTCTCGTTGACGGCTCTTCTTATCTTTACCGCGCCTATCATGCTATGGGGCAGAATTTGTCCGCGCCCGACGGTGCGCCGACTGGGGCGATGTATGGAGTGTTGAACATGCTGCGCCGGCTGCGGGCAGATTATGTGCATGACTATTGCGCGGTGGTGTTTGATGCGAAGGGTAAGAATTTCCGCCACGAGATGTTCCCCGACTATAAGGCGACGCGTCCGCCGATGCCGGATGATTTGCGCCCGCAGGCGGAAGCCTTGCCGGATTTGGTGCGCCTGATGGGCTGGCCGGTGTTGGTGATTCCGCAAGTGGAAGCGGACGACGTTATCGGCACTTTGGCTAAGATGGCTAGCGAAGCAGGGTGGAGCGTAGTGGTATCTACCGGCGATAAGGACATGGCGCAGTTGGTGAACGAGCGCGTGACGCTGGTGAACACGATGAGCGGCGAAACGCTGGACATTGAAGGCGTGAAGGAGAAATTCGGCGTGCGCCCCGACCAAATCCGCGATTATCTTGCACTGATGGGCGATAAGGTGGACAACGTGCCGGGCGTGGAAAAGTGCGGCCCGAAAACCGCGGTGAAGTGGCTAGAAGCCTATGGCTCGCTGGCTGGTGTGATGGAACACGCTGGCGAAGTCAAAGGCAAGGTGGGCGAAAACCTGCAAGCCGCTTTGGAACAACTGCCGCTGTCGTATGATTTGGTAACGATTAAAACCGATGTGGACTTGCATACCGAGCTTTCAGACGGCCTCGAAAGCCTGCGCCGCACTTCGCCGAAATGGTCGCAGCTGGTTGTCGATTTCAAACGCTGGGGTTTCCGTACTTGGCTGAAAGAGGCGGAAAGCCGTATGCACGAAGCACAAAATACAGATTTGTTCGGCAGCGAGCATATTGGCGAACAGGCCGCATTGGCGATGGAAACACAGCCTGAAAAACAACCCGAACTTGCCCCAGCTCCCGAAAAACTGGATTATCAAGCCATTACCACCGAAGCGCAGTTTGCCGCCTTGTTGGACAAACTGGCGCAGGCGGACAAAATCGGCATCGATACGGAAACCACGTCATTAGACGCGATGAATGCCGCGCTGGTCGGCATCAGCATCGCGTTCCAAGCAGGCGAAGCGGTTTACATCCCCGTAGGACACAGCCTTACTGCCGCGCCCGAACAGCTTGATTTGCAAGACGTATTAGGCCGTCTGAAACCGCATTTGGAAAATCCTGCCCTGAAAAAAATCGGGCAAAACCTCAAATACGACCAACACGTTTTCGCCAACTACGGCATAGCCCTGAACGGCATTGCCGGCGATTCCATGCTCGCTTCCTACATCATTGAGAGCCATCTCGGACACGGCTTGGACGAGTTGTCCGAACGCTGGCTCGGCTTGGAAACCATTACCTACGAATCGTTGTGTGGCAAAGGCGCAAAGCAAATCAGTTTTGCTGACGTTGCCATCGGACAGGCAACTGAATACGCCGCCCAAGACGCAGATTTTGCCCTGCGCCTCGAAGCGCACCTGCGCGCGCAAATGGACGCCAAACAGCTTGAAATGTATGAAAAAATGGAGCTGCCTGTCGCGCAAGTATTGTTTGAAATGGAACGCAACGGCGTGCAAATCGACCGCGCCGAACTCGCCCGCCAAAGCGCGGAACTCGGCGCAGAGCTGATGAAGCTCGAACAAGAAGCATACGCCGCCGCAGGCCAGCCGTTCAACCTCAACTCGCCCAAACAGCTGCAAGAAATCCTGTTCGACAAAATGGGCATCCCCACCAAAGGCCTGAAAAAAACCGCCAAAGGCGGCATTTCCACCAATGAAGCCGTGCTCGAACAGCTCGCGCCCGACTACCCCCTGCCCAAAATCATCCTGCAAAACCGCAGCCTGGCGAAACTCAAATCCACCTACACCGACAAACTGCCCGAAATGATTTCCCCCAAAGACGGCCGCGTGCATACCACCTACGCCCAAGCCGTCGCCATTACCGGCCGCCTCGCGAGCAACAACCCCAACCTGCAAAACATCCCCATCCGCACCGCCGAAGGCCGCCGCGTGCGCCGCGCCTTCACCGCACCGCAAGGCAGCGTCATCGTTTCCGCCGACTATTCCCAAATCGAGCTACGCATCATGGCGCACCTCTCCGGCGACAAAACCCTCATCGCCGCGTTCCAAAACGGCGAAGACGTACACCGCCGCACCGCCGCCGAAGTATTCGGCATCGCCCCCGAAAACGTCTCGTCCGAACAACGCCGCTACGCCAAAACCATCAACTTCGGCCTCATTTACGGCATGGGCCAATACGGCCTCGCCAAATCATTGGGCATCGACAACATCTCCGCTAAAAACTTTATCGACCGCTACTTCGCCCGCTATCCCGGCGTCGCCGAATACATGCAGCGCACCAAAGAACAAGCCGCCGCGCAAGGCTTCGTCGAAACCCTGTTCGGCCGCCGCCTCTACCTGCCCGACATCCACAACAAAAACGCCAACGCCCGCGCCGGAGCCGAACGCGCCGCCATCAACGCCCCCA
>NZ_JBQCWY010000102.1:0-8320 GCF_051956955.1 Neisseria sp. P0021.S005
CCTGCTACACTGCTGTGTCGAAGATTGACGGGGGTGATTTTGCCTTGATATGAGGAACCGAGCAGGTGGCTGAAAATGCGTTCGCCAAGGCTGTGCGGACGTTCGCTGGCGCCGACGAGGATGATGTGTTCAGGCATGAAGAAGTAGCCGGAGCCGGTTTGGACGGTTGCGCTCATGATGGTTCCTTATTTGTGTTTTTGGCCGTCTGAAAAGTTTCAGACGGCCTTATTTTTAGACTTCTTTTTTGTCTCCGGCTTTCTTTTTGGGAAGGATAAAACGCATCCTCAGGCCGTTGGGTTTGACATTTTCAGCAATGATTTTACCGCAGTGCTGTTCCATAATGTGCTGTGTCAATGCAAGCCCTAAACCTGTACCGGGCTTGTGCGCGCTGGAGTCGGCGCGATAAAAGGCAGTGAAGATATGCGGAAGCTGCATTTCATCGACACCCGGACCGTTGTCGGTCACATCGATAATCCAGTGTTTGCCGTCTTGTCCGATATGGGTTTGAATGGTGCTGCCTTCCGGACTGTAATTGATGGCATTACGGATAACGTTGTCAAAGGCGCGGTATAGATAGCCTTCGTTGGCGCTGACCACGGCATTTTCGGGGATTTTTGGGTCAATGCTCAGGGTAACGCTTTGGTTGTTTTGGTGGGCAATGCTTTGGTTGTCCTCAATCAAGTTGGTTAAGAACGGAACGAGTTTGAGGTTTTCTTTTTCCAAAGGAATATTGGAAGTTTCCAAGCGGGATAGGGTCAACAATTCGCCGACCAGAGTATCCATGCGCACCAATTCGCCTTCAAGGCGCTTGAGGTATTGCTCTTGCTTTTGCGGCTGAGATTGAATCAGGCCGACAATCGCCTGCATACGTGCCAGCGGCGAGCGCATTTCATGAGAAACGTGGTGGAGCAAATGACGCTCTTTGGCAACAAGTTTTTCCAGTTTCTCGGCCATTTTGTCGAACTGCACGGCAAGGTGGGACAATTCGTCGTCACGGTCGTCAACTTGCTGGGAAATGCGGGTTTCGAGTTCGCCGTTGGCTACCCTGTCCATACCGCCGCCAAGAATTTTAATGGGCTTGGTAATGTTGTTGGCAAGGATGTATGCCATCAAGAGGCCGACGATGATGATGAAAGACAGAATGATAAATTCGTGCCAAATCGGCGAGAGCGGCAGGCCGGGAATGAAGAGCGGGCTGGGCAGGCGTTGGGCTTGATGGTTGTCCCAGCCTTTAATGAAGAAGAGGTATTCTTCGCCGAAACGGTCGTATTCGATGTGGGCTAAATCGGATTCGGGATTGTTGATGGCAAAGATGCGGGCGCGTTCGATGGACAGGCTGTCGATGTTGCGGCCTAAAATATCTTTTTTATCGTCGCCGGTAATCACATAAACGGCATTGGAAACCGGATTGTTTTTCCATTCCGAAAGAATTTCACGCGCACCGCTGTCTCCGCGCGAGTTAAACGCGGAGATGATGCTGCTCATCAATGTGGTTTCGATGGTGCGGCGTTGGTTGAATTGGTTTTCGGCGAGGGTGTTTTGTACCAGCCAAAATGAAAAACTCGCCACAAAGATTGCGCAGACGATGACTGCGCAAAATGTGGCGAAGATGCGTTGAAACAGTTTCATTGATCTGTTTAATCTTTAGTTTTTAACAAACAGGTAGCCTAAGCCGCGTACAGTTTGAATCAGGGAGGCATCGCCCAATTTGTGGCGGATGCTGGAGATGTGTACGTCGATGCTGCGATCAAATTTAGCCAGTTTGCGGTCGAGTGCCTCGATAGACAGGGTCTCTTTGCTGACGACTTGTCCGGCGTGGCGCATCAAAACTTCGAGCAGGTTGAATTCGGTGCTGGTCAACTCAAGCGGAGTGTCTTTGATGCTGGCTTGGCGTTTGGCAGGGTAGAGGACAACGTCGCTGACAGAAATGCTGTTAGGCGCGTTGTTTTGTTCGTTGCTGTGTTGCGCACGGCGCAGGATGGCGTTGATGCGGGCCAAGAGTTCGCGCGGTGTGCATGGTTTCGGAACATAATCGTCCGCACCCATTTCCAGACCGATAATGCGGTCGATGTCGTCGCCTTTCGCGGTCAGCATAATGATGGGCACGGTGCTTTGGGTACGTACGTTTTTCAGTACGTCCAAACCGTTCATTTTAGGCATCATGGAGTCTAATACGACGACATCGTATTGTCCGGTCAGAATTTCTTGAACGCCGGCTTCGCCGTCGGGAACGCTATGAACGTTGAGGCCTTCGGCAGTCAGGTATTCGGTCAGCAATTCGGTCAAGAGGGCATCGTCATCTACGAGTAATACGCGACTCATGGAATTTCCTTTTCGTGATTGTATGCGCCGTGGCACTAAATAGGCGGTGCGGCGCTTAAAATAGAGTTGTATTCAATCTTAACATGCAATCTGCTTTTGTTGATAGCGTAATTTTCTGTGCTTTTGCGCTTTTTTGCATAGAAACTTGCTGCTCTTTACATTTTCAGACGGCCTGTAAGGACAAACTGACAATTAGGTGTGTTTTGTTCAGGGTTTGTCGCATGATTGGGCGGTTTGGTGTTTCGGTGCGTTGATGAAATCTTTGCAATCGGACAAAAGTTTGGGCAGTAAGGGGGCGAATGTCGGGTGGCTGCGTATTTTGTCGGCGTAGAAATACATCATATAAGGATAATAATATTGCATTGCCTGCATCCATTGCGCACCTTCTTCTTTTTTACCTTGTCGGTAGAGGTAAAGGCCAACTTGGTAGGCGCTGGAGTAGGGGCGGTAGGTCAGGGCTTTGAGTGCGGCCTCTTCTGCCCATGGGTGGATATAGGCATCGGTCGGATCTGCACGTTTGCTCAAGCTCAAATCGGCGTAATAGGCAAGCATGGGGCTTTCTTTGGAAAGTCGTTGCAAGCCGTCGATTTTGTTTTGAACCGTTTGCTGATCATCGGTTTTCCCTACACGGCTATATTGGGTCAGATTTTGATATTCCCAGCTGAGGTTTGCTATGCCGATTAAAATCGATAAAGCAGCTATACCGCTTGCCCATTGTCTGATTCGGGTGGATAAAGGGCCGTCTGAAACATCTTTCGGATAAGAGGGTGTCAACGACAGAATCAGGCTGAATACAGTGAGGAAGTAGATATACCAAAGAGGATATTCAAGCATGCTGTGGCAAAGGCTGACGGCGGCGGCAGTCAGTAAAAACAGCGAGGCCGGCGTTTGATTGCGGCCCAACAGTCGCCACACGGCTGCAAGCAGGGTTAAGGCTGCAAGTAAGGTGCCGGCAATGCCCATTTCGGACAATAACTGCATGACGATATTGTGCGAATGGGTAAACAGTACGCCGAGGATATTGTTGGGGAAGTATTGTTGTTGGGCATTGATCAGGAAGGTTTGTTGGGCAAAACTGTTCCAGCCATGGCCGAACCAAGGTGCGGATTGAAAGGCAATCCATGCCTTGCTCCATTCGATTTGGCGCATGGAACCTTCAAAACCGCTGGTGCCTGCGCGTTCGACAGCGGTTTCGTATTTGACGTTGCCAAACAAGTCCAACAGGCTGCCCATACCGAATTGGAAAGCGGCGGCCAGGATGGCGGTCAGGAGAAAAATGCACAGTGCGCGTTTGTGTTGGAAACGGGTACGCCAAAACCATAACGGTGTAATCAGGAATAGGGCGGCAATGTAGCCTAAGATGGTGCGTGAGTTGACAAGGCCGAGGGTTGCGGTCAAAGCCAATACAAACAGAAAACCTGCTGTATTGGACATTTTGCGTGCCGTCCATAAATAGGATGCCGCCAAAATGCCCCACATTAAATAATGTCCCAAATGGTTTCGTTGGCCGAGTTGGCCGTTTACGGTGCCGTTGCTTCGGGCAATGATGCCGTTCAACCACTCTACGTTGGACCAGCCTTTAAATTGCAGCCAAACGATGGCAGCCTGCATAGTTGCACCTATCAATAAAGACCAAGCGAAGATGCTGACGACGCGCTCCTGTCCGTAAGCTGCTACCCAGCCCCGCACCGACCATGCGCCCAGTGCCAAAATGACAAAGGTCCAGGCAGTAATATCGCTCATGCCGGGGTAGGTCGAATGCATGAGGCGTGCTTGGAGCAACCAAAATGCAGCCATGGCAAACAGGCCGATACTGAGTGTGGGAAGACGGATATTCAGCAGGCCTTTGTGTGCGCTAATCAATGTCAGTACCAATGAGCCGCTCAGTGAAATGGCTTCCAGATAAAAGCTGGGTAGTGGGCCGACTCGGTAGAGTGAAAGAAAAGGGACGGCGCAAATCCAAATAAAGCTGAGCCATAAAGGCCAAAAGGTTTTCACTGAAGATTCGGTCAGGCCGTCTGAAAGTGTGTGGTAGGTCATTTTGATGTGTGTTTTTGTTGTTTGATAAATGCAAGGCAGCCGAGGAAAAAGGCAATGCACAATAATACGGAAACGGCGGCGCAAATCCGGCTGGCGACGGCTGTGTCAGCCAGGCGCATACAGGCTTCGGCAAAGTAAATCAGAATTAGCATGGAGCTGTATTGGTAAGTGTAGATGCGTTTTTTCAAAATACCGGTCAACGGCAAGCACAAAGGCAGGGCTTTCAGTGCCAACCATGAGCCGCCTTCGCGCAATGGAGCGATCCACAATTCCCACGACAAGGAAAGCAGAATCAGCAGGATAAGGCTTATGGACGTTGCAAGATAAGGTAATGGGGAGCGTGTATTATTCACAAGATTGAGGGCGTAAGCCGTACTGGAAAACTTAAAATTATACCGCTAAAAAGGCGGGGTAAGCCAAGAATATTGCTTAAAGATGCTCAAGAAAGGATTTATTGTTTTTTCTTCAAATTAATGAAACTTTATCTTGTTTTATAGTCTTATTAATATATATATCTAATAAAGATTGTGCTACTATTATAAATACTTTATCTCAGGAGGATAGAAAACCATGAATCGCGTTGCTGAAGTTATCCGTGATGATATTAAAGTAATGACAGCCTATCAGGTTGCTGATTTGCCGGAAGGTTTTATTAAGTTGGACGCTATGGAGTGTCCGCATCATCCTTTCGCCGGATATGAATCTTTGTTGTCAGAATGGGCGGACTTGGCAAAGCAGGCACCGATTCATTTGTATCCCCATACTGCCAAGAGCGGGATTTATGAAGAATTGAGGGAAATTTTCGGTATTCCCGATAAAGCGGAAATCGCATTGGGCAACGGCTCAGACGAGCTTATCCAGTTTTTGACTATGCTGGTTGCCAAACCAAATGCGCGTGTATTGGGTATTGAGCCAAGTTTCGTTATGTATCGTCATAATGCCGCGCTTTATGGTATGGAATATGTCGGTATTCCCTTAAATCCGGATTTTTCTTTAAATCTTCCTGCCGTTTTGTCTGCGATTGAGCAACATCAGCCGTCATTAATTTTTATTGCCTATCCCAATAATCCTACCGGCGTGTGCTTTAAACGAGAAGAAGTAGAGGCGGTCATTCGTGCGGCAACCGGCATTGTGGTTGTCGATGAGGCATATGGCGCGTTTCATCATGACAGTTTCCTTCCGTGGGCGGGCGAAGTCGAAAACCTGGTCGTAATGCGCACCATCAGTAAAATCGGCTTTGCAGGCTTGCGGATGGGATATGCGGCGGCAAGTCCAAGCATTATGGGTGAACTGGCCAAAATCCTTCCGCCTTACAATATGAATCAATTAAGCTTGGCGGCGGCAAAATTCTCATTGAAACATCATCAAATCATTCAGCAAAACATTGATATATTAAAAAACGAGCGTTCGCGCGTGATGAATGAATTGTTGAAATTAAACCGTTTGGAAGTTTTTCCGAGCGAAGCCAACTTTATTACCGTTCGCGTTCCTGATGCGGACGGGCTGTTTGAAACATTGAAGCAATACCGCATACTGATTAAAAAACTGCATGGCAGCCATCCGCTTTTGGATCAGTGTGTCCGCATAACCATAGGCTCGGCAGCGCAAAATGATGCTGTCTTGGCCGTTATTAGAAACCTTTACCCCAATCTTTGATTCCAAGGAAACTACCATTATGAACAAAGCTCAACTGCATTTGACCAATTTTCTGTTACTGGTTGAAGAAGCCGGTTCATTGACCAAGCTTGCACGCGCGTGCGGTTATGAAAACTCCGCCTCTTTGTCTCAGCTCAAACGCCGTTTGGAACAACAAGCAGGCGATGAGTCTGCACGCGGCATTCGTCCGAGCCTGGCTGCGAAGTTGGAATCCGGCATGCACAAACGCAAAGGCTGGCTGAACCGTGATCACAGCAAAGACCAAGAAAAAGCAGCAGCGGTTGAAGTGGCGCGTTTGGAAAAACAAACTGTCGAAGCAGTCGAAGCTGGTGTTTCAACCGAAGACCGTTTTGTTACCGTTACCCGCAATACCTGCGAAACCCAAATCACCGTCAGCCTCAACCTTGACGGTACCGGTAAATACCGCTTGGATACCGGCGTTCCTTTCCTTGAACACATGCTTGCCCAAGTGGCGCGCCATGGTTTGATTGACTTGGATATTACCTGTAAAGGCGATTTGCACATTGACGACCATCACACGGTTGAAGACATCGGTATCGTGGTGGGTCAGGCCTTGAAACAGGCGCTTGGCAATAAAGCCGGCATTACCCGTTACGGTCATGCCTATGTTCCGCTGGATGAAGCGTTGAGCCGCGTGGTCATCGATCTTTCCGGCCGTCCTGGTTTGGTGTATAACATCGACTTTACCCGCGCCCTGATTGGCCGTTTTGATGTTGATTTGTTTGAAGAATTTTTCCACGGCCTTGTGAATCACAGTATGATGACCTTGCACATCGATAATTTGAGCGGCCGTAATGCACATCATCAAGCCGAGACCGTTTTTAAAGCCTTCGGCCGCGCCTTGCGCATGGCGGTCGAATACGATCCGCGCATGATGGGTCAAACACCTTCTACCAAAGGCACGCTGAGTGAAGAATCTGTTCAAGAAGAAGCGGAAGCCGCGTCTGAAGAATAAGGCATCGTGTGAATGAATAAAGGCCGTCTGAAACCGATTGGGATTTCAGACGGCCTTTTATTATTTGTCTTGTATAGTGGCAATATTTTGTTTTAAACCATCTTTTGCTACAATCATTCTTATTATTATATTAATCATTAAATGTTTTCAGACGGCCTGAGGAGAAACAATGAAAGTAGCGATTGTCGATTATGGAATGGGAAACCTGCACTCAGTATTGAAATCTGTTCAGGCGGCGCAGGCCTTGTCCAATCAAAATGCTGAAATTTATCTGACTTCGCGGCCTGAAGAGGTGATGGCGGCGGATAAGGTTATCTTTCCGGGGCAGGGCGCCATGCCGGATTGTATGTCGGCGCTGAAGGCAAGCGGTTTGGGCGAGGCGGTTTCAGACGGCCTGAAAAACAAGCCGTTTTTTGGAATTTGCGTAGGTGCGCAATTATTGTTCGAACACAGCGAAGAAGGCGATACAGATGGTTTGGGTTGGTTTGAAGGACAAGTAAAACGGTTTTTGCCCAATCAAACCGATGCACAGGGAGGCCGTCTGAAAGTGCCGCATATGGGTTGGAATACAGTGCGCCAAACCCGTCCGCATCCTTTATTTCAAGACATTGGGCAGAACGAGTATTTCTATTTTGTCCATAGCTATTATTTTGCACCGAAAAATGAAGAGATTATTTTAGGTGTCAGTGAATATCCGAATGAATTTGCCTGCATTGTCGGTAAGGACAATGTATTTGCCACACAATTCCACACGGAAAAAAGCCATCAGGCAGGATTGCTGCTGCTGCGTAATTTTTTAAATTGGCAGATTTGAGGCTTTAACATAAATCTGCTAAAAATCGCTAATTTGTGTAAAATATACTGAAATTGAATAGAGGAGAAGAAAATGCTGTTGGTACCTGCCATTGATTTGAAAGAAGGACGCTGTGTTCGCTTAAAACAAGGTTTGATGGAGCAGGCGACGGTGTTTTCCGACTCGCCGGCAGAGATGGCGTTGCATTGGCGCAATCAAGGCGCACGCCGTTTGCATTTGGTTGATTTGAACGGCGCATTCGCAGGCGTTCCTCAAAATTTTCCGGCGATTAAAGAAATTTTGGCCGCCGTGGTTAAAGATATTCCGGTACAGCTTGGCGGCGGTATCCGTGATTTGGGCACCATCGAAAAGTATTTGGATTTGGGTCTGACCGATGTGATTATCGGTACGGCCGCGGTAAAAAATCCTGAATTTGTGCGCGAAGCATGTAAGGCCTTTCCGGGTCAGATTATCGTCGGCTTGGATGCCAAAGACGGTATGGTGGCGATAGACGGTTGGGCAACGGTAACGGA
>NZ_JBQCWY010000103.1:0-8285 GCF_051956955.1 Neisseria sp. P0021.S005
AAGTACGACTCAACAACGACTTATGGCTGAAATGGCAACTTGGCTCCTTTATTTACTTCGATTCCGACCGCTGGGGCGGCTGGGGTACTGCCGACTCATACGTCGCGCTCAACAGCTACAAAAACCTCGGCACCGTCAAAATGGGCTACATCAGTACGCCCATGAACAGCATTTATCTGAACCCGTTCGACACCAACAGCCCGATTTTGGAGTTCGGCAAAATTTCCCGCTTCGGCCAACGCCGTGTTTCCATGGCTTATGAGTCGCCTTGGAAAAACGGCTTCCAATTCAAATTCAACGTTTCCCCCGGTTCCAATGCCGCGCGCAATAACAACAACTGGAATCCGGACAAAAAACGTGACGGTGACTGGGTCTTCGGCTGGGGTGTGGACTACTACCACCCCAACAACGGCTTTAACGCGCACTACGCTGCCGAATACGCACCCAACGACTCTCCGACCGAAACCAAAGACTTCCAAGCCCACGCATTCATGGCCGGATACAGCAAAGACAAAATCTCCGTCGATGCCGCGTTCCAATACGCCAAAAATACTTGCGACGGCTTTAGCTGCTGGGGGCCATGGGAGGAGGAGAAGAATAGTATAAAAATAAAACACGAAGACAAAGAAATCAACAACACCAAAGAATTTATGGTGTCGGGTTCATATAAAATCGGCAATTTCAAACCTCAAATCGGCTTTGCCTACGGTAAAAGCTCTATCGGCGAAGACTACAAACACGTCGCCGTCAGCACCGATTACAGCTTCTCCAAACGGACAACTGCCACACTCGGCGCCGGCTGGTTGAAAGAAAACGTCAATCCGAAATACGAAGAAGATTTGCCGAAAAAATCTTCTTACGCCGTGGGCATGGTATTCAAACACCGCTATTAATGCCTGACAGATTAAAGGCCGTCTGAAACAATTTGTTCAGACGGCCTTTTCTACATCCTATAATTAAACTTGCAGCCCACCTTAAAAATCATTACATTGCCCACACTCAAGCAACAAAAACGTCATCATGAACGCCCACCGCACCCTCATCATCTCCGTTTTTATCGTCGCCAGCTGCGGCCTCGCTTATGAGCTCATCATCGCCGCGCTCGCAAGCTATCTTTTGGGCGACAGTATTTTGCAGTTTTCCTCCGTCATCGGGCTTTATCTGTTTTCAATGGGTATCGGTGCCCACCTGACCCAATACATCAAAGATAAAGACGTGTTGCACCGCTTTATCGAAATCGAACTTCTGGTCGGCATCATCGGCGGTATTTCCGCACTGGCATTATTTGTGGCCTTCGGTTTATCCGCCGCCCCGTTCCGCACCCTGCTCTACGCTTTTGTACTGATTGTCGGCATGGTTGTCGGCATGGAAATTCCTTTGGTCATGCGCGTGTTAAACCAAAAAGGTGCGGAATTTAAAGAACTCGTTTCCAAAGTATTGACCTTCGACTACTTGGGCGCACTCGCCGTTTCCCTGCTCTTCCCGCTCCTCCTCGCACCCAAACTCGGCATGGCGCGTTCCGCCCTTTTGTTCGGCATCCTCAACGCCGCCGTTGCCTACCTGACCGCGCGCGTATTCAAAGCCGAGCTACCCCGCTACCGCGCCATCCGCCTGCGCGCGCTGATTGTCTTGTCCGTCCTCGCCGCCGCCTTCGCCTACGCCGACCGCATCTCATTCAAAGCCGAACAAAGCTATTTCGGCGATCCCGTTGTCTATCAAAGCCATTCGCCCTACCAACGGCTGGTCGTGACCCGCTGGAAAGACGACACCCGCCTCTATATCAACGGCAACCTGCAATTCTCCTCACGCGACGAAGCCCGTTACCATGAAGCACTCGTCCTGCCTGCCATGCAGATGGTTCCCAATGCCGAACGCGTCCTGATTCTCGGCGGCGGTGACGGATTGGCGGCACGCGAAGTCTTGAAATATCCGCAGGTCAAAAATGTTACTTTGGTCGATCTCGACCCCGACATGACCGCCACTTTTAGAACCTCCGCCACCTTGAGCGCACTCAACCAAGGCTCGCTGTCCCATCCCAAAATGCACGTCGTCAACGACGATGCCGCCAAATGGCTGGAAGGGTCGTCTGAAAAATTCGACGTTATCATCATCGACCTACCCGACCCATCCAATTTCTCGCTGGGCAAACTCTACTCCGTCCCCATGTACCGCCTCGTTGCCCGCCATCTTGAGCCGCAAGGCAAGATTGTTGTGCAATCGACTTCGCCTTATTTCGCCCCTAACGCCTACTGGTCGGTCGTTGCCACCCTCGAAGCGGCCAAATTGAATACCGCGCCCTATCATGTTTACGTCCCTTCCTTTGGCGAATGGGGATTTGTGTTGGCAGGGTTTGACCAAAACTTCCCCATTCCGCAAAAATTCGACGTACCCACCCGCTATCTCAATGCCCAGACCGTCGCTGAAATGTTCCGTTTTCCGCCCGATATGGCAAGGCGCAAGGTGGAAGCAAATTATTTGAACAACCAAATTCTCGTCAGTTATTTTGAAAGTGATTGGAACAATGTGATGCGATAAAATATCTAAAGGCCGTCTGGAACATCTACCTTCTTTTTATCTCCGTTCAGACGGCCTCATCGCCCGTTTACCCTTTTTCACACAGCATTTGCTTGAAAAAATAAGGTTTATCTTTATCTAGATAGAACACAATCGACACTATCCGTTGAATGAAGGAACAAACACTTATGCAGTATTTTGGAATCGGTTTTTTGGTTTTAATCTTTTTGGAAATCATGTCCATCGTCTGGGTTGCCGACTGGCTTGGCGGTGGTTGGACGCTGTTTGTGATGGCTCTCAGCTTTATCAGCGGTATCTTTATGCTGCGCCATACCGGCATCTCTGGCCTTTTACTCGCTGGCGCAGCCGTCCGCAGCGGCCAAAACATTTCCCTCTATCAGATGCTGTGGCCGATTCGCTATACTGCTGCCGCGGTTTTCCTGCTCAGCCCCGGTTTTATTTCAACCGCCGTTGCCCTACTCTTGCTGATTCCGTTTAAAGGCAACGCGGCCGTTTCTTCTACGCAGTCTTTCCAAAGCCGCCAGACTTACAGCTCTGCCAAAGATGATGAAGACATTATCGAAGGCGAATATACGGTTACACGCACCAGCAAAGCCGACAAACCGCAAGAATATATCGAACACAAACCCGATTGACGACTTCCTTCATAACAGGCCGTCTGAATTAGGAATACCTCAAAAGTGTTTCATATTTCAGACGGCTTTAGTCATTTCCTGGCTTTGAAAATGTAAATATCGGTTTGTAATTCGGTTATTCCGCATAAATCATTTAAAATAAGCAACTATTTTGATTCTAAAAACGACACGGTATCTAATGAACGTTCAACGTCTTTTCCCTCTCTCCCTCAGCTTGATTACCGCCGCTGTTTTATCGGCGTGCGCCACCCAAAACACACCGACTGCTTCGAAAACCGAAACCGTCGTTCAGCCTAAATCCACTTCTATTCCTTCACGCCGCACCGACAGCGAATCCAAAGTCCTGTCCGATTACAGCCAATACCAAAGCGCCATCGATGCCGCCAAACGCGGTGACGATGCTTGGGTACAACAATTTTTATCCCAAGCCAGCGACAGCGCAATGGCTGAAAACGTCCGCAACGAATGGCTGAAAACCTTGGGCACGCGCGGCCAATGGGATTTGTTCCGTCAAGAATTCAGTAAATTGAACGCCGCTGGCGTCGCCCAAGAAGTGCAATGTTATGCCGATTTGAGCAGCGGCAATTACAGTAAAGCCGCCGAGCTGGTTCGCGTTACCGGCAAACTGCCTGCCGGTTGTACCCGCTTGGTTGAAAGCGCGGCAGCTTCAGGCCGTCTGAACACCAACGACGCATGGCGTCGCGTGCGTGGCTTGTTGAGCAACAGTCAAACCACAGATGCACGCAACCTCGCCGCCGCATTGGGCAGCCCCTTTGAAGGTAGCGCGCAAGGTGCGACCGAATACAGCCTGTTGAGCGTAATCGGCAAAGATGCACGCAAGTCTGCTTCTGCCGCTGCCACCCTGTCCGACATGGAATCCGGCCTCAGCCGCGAACAACGCAGCTTCGCATGGGGCGTATTGGGCCACTACCATGCTCAAAGCCAAAACATGCCGACTGCTTTAAGCTACTACGGCCGCGTTTCCGACCGCAAGCAATTGACCGACGAACAATTGGAATGGTACGCACGCGCCGCCTTGCGCCTGCAACGTTGGGACGAATTGGCAAGCGTGATTCAGCATATGCCTGAAAAACTGCAAAAAGACCCGACATGGCAATATTGGCTGGGCCGCAGCTTTGCCGCACAAGGCAAAAGCAGCCAAGCCAAAGAAATGTACGAAAAAGCCGCCGCTTCCGGCCGCAATTTCTACGCCGTAATGGCAGGTGAAGAACTGGGCCACCGCATCAATACGCGCAACAATGTTTCCGATGCCGATTCCAGAGACGTCCGCCGCATGAGTGAAGACGGGGCCATCAAACGCGCATTGGTTCTGTTTAAAAACAGCCAAAGCAACGGCGATTCCAAAATGCGCCGTCAGGCGCAGGCGGAATGGCGTTTTGCCACCCGCGACTTCAACGAAGACAATCTGCTGACTGCCGCACAAGTCGCTTTTGACAACCAGTTCTACGACATGGCAATCAACAGCGCAGACCGTACCGACCACAAACTCAACTACAAACTGCGCTATCTCTCTCCGTTTAAAGACCTGACCGTCCGCTATGCCGCACAGGCAGGCGTTGACCCGGCATGGGTTTACGGTTTGATTCGCCAAGAAAGCCGCTTTGTCATGGGCGCACAATCCAGCGTCGGCGCACAAGGCCTGATGCAGGTCATGCCTGCAACCGCCCGCGAAATCGCCGGCAAAATCGGTATGAGCAGCAGCGAACTCTACACCATGGACGGCAATATCCGCATGGGTACTTGGTACATGGCAGATGCCAAACGCCGCCTGCAAAATAACGAAGTGATGGCCACCGCAGGCTACAACGCCGGCCCCGGCCGCGCCCGCAACTGGCAGGCTTCTTCTCCTTTGGAAGGCGCCATCTACGCCGAGACCATCCCATTCACCGAAACCCGTGACTACGTGAAAAAAGTCATGACCAACGCGACTTATTACGCGTCATTGTTCAACGAACCGCAGACTTCGTTGAAACAACGTATGGGTACGGTTCCCGGCCGCTATTAATACCCGATAGGCCGTCTGAAAAGTGAGACAGAATCCAACATTCAGACGGCCTACAACCTTGACAGACTATCGGGTTTATAAGATAATCGCCCGATTGTTTCTGACCGAAAAGGTCACTTGCACGGCAAAAGCCGACTTGTTAGGAGGTGATGTTTACATCACGGCGCGTATCCCGCCCTGCCCTAGGCAAACCAGCGATACAACAACTACCCCATTATGACAAACCGTCCTCTATTTCTTAAAACGGTTTGATTGAACAAAATTTAAAGGAAATAAAATGCCTGCTATTCGTGTTAAAGAGAATGAACCATTTGAAGTTGCCATGCGTCGTTTCAAACGTGCCGTAGAAAAAACCGGTCTGTTGACCGAGTTGCGCGCCCGTGAAGCGTACGAAAAACCAACTACCGAACGCAAACGCAAAAAAGCTGCTGCAGCCAAACGTCTGCAAAAACGTCTGCGCAGCCAACAACTGCCTCCTAAAATGTACTAATTACAGGCCTGCCCTGTGATAAACGACACACCGCAAGGGCAGCTTTGCGGTGTGTTTTATTTTTCAGACGGCACTTTTTTATTGATATAAAGTGAGAACATTATGAGCCTAAAAACACAATTAACCGAAGACATGAAAACCGCCATGCGTGCCAAAGACCAAGTGTCTTTAAGCACCATCCGCCTGATTAATGCCGCCATCAAACAATTTGAAGTAGATGAGCGCACTGAAGCCGATGACGCAAAAGTCATCTCTATCCTGACCAAAATGGTAAAACAGCGCAAAGACAGCGCCAAAATCTACACCGAAGCCGGTCGTCAAGATTTGGCTGACAAAGAAAACGCGGAAATCGAAATCCTCAACTGCTACCTGCCGCAAATGATGTCTGCAGAAGAAATCAAGACTGTTGTTGAAGCAGTCATTGCAGAAACCGGTGCATCAGGCATGGCAGATATGGGCAAAGTCATGGGCGTATTGAAAACCCGCCTGGCCGGCAAAGCCGACATGGGTGAAGTCAACAAGATTTTAAAAGCCGCATTGACTGCTTAATCCTCAATAATCAAAAAGGCCGTCTGAAATATTATTTTCAGACGGCCTTTCTTATTGTGCCAATCAAGCAGCAGTTACTTTACCTTCATGACGCAACAAAGTAATCAAATCGCTGATACGTTTTTTCATGGAACGGCGATCGACGATTTGGTCGATTGCCCCCTTCTCCAACAAGAATTCTGCACGTTGGAAACCTTCCGGCAAGGTTTCGCGTACAGTCTGCTCGATAACGCGCGGACCGGCAAAACCAATCAGCGCATTCGGTTCTGCTAAAACCACATCACCCAAGAAGGCAAAGCTGGCAGACACGCCGCCCATGGTCGGGTCAGTCAATACGGAAATAAACGGCAGACGTTTTTCAGTCAGCAAATGCAAAGCCGCGCTGGTCTTCGTCATCTGCATCAAAGAGTTAATCCCTTCCTGCATACGCGCACCACCGGAAGCCGCCACGCAAATAAACGAACAATTATCTGCAACGGCACGACGTACACCCTGAACGAAACGCTCACCCACGACCGAACCCATAGAGCCGCCGATAAAACGGAATTCAAACGCAGCCACTACGACAGGCAGGCCGTTCATGGTGCCTTTCATAACAACCAATGCATCGTCTTCACCGGTTGCTTTACGCGCAGCCGCGAGGCGGTCGGGATATTTTTTGCTGTCTTTGAATTTCAGCGGGTCGGTCGGTTTAATATTGGCTGCAATCTCTTCACGGCCTTCTTCATCCAAAAGTAGATTCAAACGTTCGCGCGCAGAAAGCGGATTGTGGTGATTACATTTCGGGCAGACTTCGCTGTTTTGCTTCAACTCGGTTGAATAAACCGTTGCCGAACAAGACGGACATTTGTGCCACAGGCCTTCAGGGACGCTGGACGAACTGCTTCGGTTTTTAATTTTCGGAGGAAGAATTTTATCTAGCCAGCTCATGAATGACTCCTTGGAATTCAGAATTCAGACGGCCAGTTGAACGTAAGGCCGTCTGAAACAATGGAATGGAAAAATTTAGCGAATCGCGTCTTTCAACTCTTTAACCAACGCGCCTACTGCTTCGGCCTCGCTACCTGCGTGGCTTTCAATCTCTTTGACGATACGGCTGCCGACAATAACGGCATCCGCTACCGCACCAATCTTACGCGCACTCTCCGCATTATTGATGCCGAAGCCGACACCAATCGGAATATCGATGTATTTGCGCAAAAGCTCTATTTTACGCGAAACTTCTTCAGTATCCAAACTTGCCGCACCGGTCACGCCTTTGAGCGATACATAATACACAAAACCGCCGGCTACTTTGGCAATCGTTTGAATACGCTCCTCAGTCGTTGTTGGCGCAATAAGGAAAATACAATCAATACCTTGCGCTTTCAATGAGTCATGCAGCGGGGTAATGGTTTCTACCGGAGAATCCACAGTCAATACGCCATCCACGCCCGCGTCGGCAGCCGCTTGCGCAAACGCCTGATAGCCCATTTTATGTACAGGGTTCAAATAGCCCATCAAGACAACCGGCGTTTTATCATTGGTTTGACGGAACAAGCGTACTGTTTCCAATACGTCGTGCAAAGAAACATGATTTGCCAACGCCCTTTCAGCCGCACGTTGAATAGTCGGGCCATCCGCCATCGGGTCAGAAAACGGCACACCCAGTTCCAAAATATCAGCACCATTAGCCACCAGGCTATACATCAATGCCAAGGTTGTCTCAAGGTTGGGATCACCCACTGTAATATAAGGAATCAGTGCTTTTGCGCCATTGAGCACTGAGAAAGTTTGTTGGATTCTGCTCATTTTCTGCTATCCATTTCATCGATTTGAATGTTGTCCGGCAGCCTGTTTATTCTGCCGTTACATTTGTTTTAAAAACCTCAGTCTGCCATGAAAAAGCGGCATTTATCCGCATTATCTAATGACTGTTTCTTCCCAATCGGCAAACAAGAGGCTAAGTATAACATTTACGGCTATTTCATAGAATCATTTGCAATCAAGATTCTGATATTTTGAAAGCAATATAAAACAATAAAGGCCGTCTGAAAATCATTCAAACAGC
>NZ_JBQCWY010000104.1:0-8277 GCF_051956955.1 Neisseria sp. P0021.S005
CCCCAACTCAATGCCGAACGCCATATCGTCATCATCCGCAAAAAGGCCGTCTGAAAACAACCCAAGCATACCGAATAACGGTACAATCCAGCCATCCACACTTAACACGACAGCAAAGCACATGAGCGCACAAATCCTCGCCGTCGCCAACCAAAAAGGCGGAGTCGGCAAAACCACCACCACCGTCAACCTAGCCGCCTCCCTGGCCTCCAAAGGCCGCCGCGTCCTCGTCGTCGACCTCGACCCCCAAGGCAACGCCACCACAGGCAGCGGCATCAACAAAGCCACCATCGAAAACGGCGTTTACCAAGTTGTCCTCGGAGAAACCGACATCCCCAACGCCGTCGTCCGCAGCAAAGAAGGCGGCTACGACGTATTGGGCGCCAACCGCACACTGGCCGGCGCAGAAGTCGAACTCGTCCAAGAAATCGCACGCGAAATCCGCCTCAAAAACGCCCTGCAGCTCGTTGCCGACAACTACGACTACGTCCTCATCGACTGCCCCCCGTCCCTGACCCTGCTCACCCTCAACGGCTTAGTCGCCGCCAACGGCGTCATCGTCCCCATGCTTTGCGAATACTACGCCCTCGAAGGCATTTCCGATTTAGTGGCCACCGTCCGCAAAATCCGCCAAGCCATCAACCCCGACCTCGACGTAACCGGCATCGTCCGCACCATGTACGACAGCCGCAGCCGCCTCGTCGTCGAAGTCAGCGAACAGCTCAAACAACACTTCGGCAACCTGCTCTTCGACACCGTCATCCCCCGCAACATCCGCCTCGCCGAAGCCCCCAGCCACGGCCTCCCCGCCCTCGCCTACGATGCCCACGCCAAAGGCACGCAGGCTTATCTCGACTTGGCCGATGAACTGATTGCACGGTTGGAAAAATAAACAGAAATATGAATATAAAAGGCCGTCTGAAAGTTGGGAAATACTTTCAGACGGCCTTTGGTTTGATTGGAAAGAACATTTTTAAAAAAGACCGCGTGCGTGCGTACCGCACACACCCTACACATAAATTTTAAACTCTTTGTAATTCATAGGTAGGGTGTGTGCCCAAAGGCACGCACGCGGTTGCATGGAGGCTACGGCTTGCTTATTTTAATATAATTAATTGATTTTAATAAATTAAATATTTCTTTTACAGCATAATTCATACCTAAAAAATTATTAATTTACCCTTAAATAAAGTTATTTAAGATAATACGTTGACAAAAAATCTCTACTAACATATAATCAAGGAAAATAAATTTTAACTGGTGGCTGATATGAACTTAAATAACCTTATTAATTCACTAAAAGAGGCTTATTTACGCCTTGTTAGTGAATTTGGTAGTGAGCATGTTGGTCGATATTACGTACCTTACGATCTGTTAAAAGAGGAGTTAGGTTACAAACGTGCAACAAAAAAAATGCTTGAAACTTCTATGTTAATTTTAAGGCAAGCTGGTTTTGAAGTATCTGATGAACCGGCTAATAGGGCTCTTTTAGTGAAAGTCGATATTAACTCACTTTCTTATATGGATAGCGAACGTTTAGCTAAAGCATTAGAGCAATATCGAAATAAACCTCATGGATAAAATAAAGCCGACCTTAATTATTGACGTAATTAAGGTCGGCAGGTAGGTATTCAATGTTGACGCATTGAATACAATGCAGCATTCCCAGCCGCTCATTACAACAGCAACTAGGTTATAAACTGCTAACTTTCTGACTAAAAGTTCTTAGATTTTAACCATAACGTCTGCGATTGTCTACTATCCGTTAAGCGTTGGGCAACATCCTCGGATAGAAAGTGTATATATGTATACAGACGATCGAGGCACTTTTATCTTACGTTGGACTCGTAAATTGCCCAATGGTAAGGTAATTCGTGCTAAAGGAAAGCCTTTTAAAATCTATATTTCAAAGTAATTGTGTTGAGGTATTTTTAATACATTACAATTTGCAAGCCGTTTGGTTATAAGCCAAACGGCTTTTTGTTGCACAATGAACAAGTTTTACAAAAACAATCCTAATATAGAAATTTACATACCGAATTTTCCCCACTCCTTCAACAACCTCTTCACCGACACCGGATACGGTGTCTTCAATTCCTGTGCAAACAGCGACACTCTCAATTCTTCAATCATCCATTTAAACCCTGCAAGGCCGTCTGAAACGGGTAGTCCTTGTTTCACCAAACTGTCGGTTTTTTCTTGCCACATTTGTTCCAGCTCTTGAATATCGGCTTCGCGGGCTGCGTCGCGGGCGGGGTTGCTACTGTATTTTTCGAGACGCAGGGTCATGGCTTTTAGGTAGATGGGGAGGCGCGGCCATTGTGCCCACGGGGTGCGGGTGGCGAAGCCGGCGGCGAGCAGGGTTTGCAGGCGTAGTCTTAGGAGGTGGGTCAATGGATGCTTGCCGAGTTTGCCGTTGAGTTCGGCATAGGCGGCTGCGGTTTCCTGCAAGTAGCGGCTGAGGGCTTCTTTGACGGCAGGCAGGCGGCTGCGGGCGCGTTTGATTTGCTCTTTAAAGGCTTTTTCGTTGCGTGGCAGCTCGTCTTCGCCGATAAAGGCGCGGTCACAGACGGCTTGGGTGAGGTCGTCGCGCAGGGTGTCGGCATTGATGTGTTTGAGCAGCATGGCGGCTTGGGTAAAGCCTTGGATGCCTTTGTTCAGGTCTTTAACTTGTTCTTTTAATTGCAGCTTCATCAATTCGATTACGCCTTGACGGTGTGCCTGTTCGGCGGCTTCGGTGGTGTCAAACAGGCGCAGGGCGATGCGGCCGTCTTTTTCTTTTTGCAGGCCGAGATAGCCGGTGAGCTGTTGTTTGCCACGGGCAAATTTGATGGATTCGGGCAGGGTGCCGATGTCCCATGCGGTAACGTTGTCGCGCTCGAATTCTTGGGTGTTGTCGCGGAAGGTAACGGCGGCGGCTTGGCCGAGTTGTTGTTGCAATTCATGCAGTTTGCGGCCGCCGGCAAGCTCTTGTCCGCCGTCGTCGATAATGCGCAGATTCAGATAGCAGTGTTCGGGCAATTCTTGCGCCACCCATGCGTCTTGGTCGATTTGCTCGAGAATCCGCATATCGCCGGCGCTTTTGGCGATAAAGTGCGCCAACTGGGGAATGATGGCCGCTTGGCGGTCGGGATTGCTTTCGAGAAATTTGGTGATGAAATCGGGTACGGGCACGCAAATGCGGCGGATTTGCTTCGGCAGGGCTTTAATCAGCAGCTGGATTTTTTCGCGCAACATACCGGGCACCAGCCATTCGAGCGACGGCGCGTGCAGGCGGTTGAGGACGGTCAGCGGCACGGTCATGGTCACGCCGTCGAGCGGATGGTGCGGCTCAAAGCGGTAGGAAAGTTTGAACTTGCCGTCTGCGGTTTGCCAGAATTTGGGGAACTGTTCTTCGGTAATGTGCGCGGCGGCGTGTTGCATCAAATCGTCGCGGCTGAGAAACAGCAGGCGCGGATTGTCGCGTTCGGCGGTTTTGAGCCAGGCTTCAAAGGTGCGGATATCGGCAAGGGGCAAAGGTTTCAGACGGCCTTTGCCTTTTGCGGCATGCTGATTGGTCTTGTTGTCTGATCCGTTTTGTTCGGCATTTTTATCTGACAGGTTTTGTCCGCCCTCTTCACTTCCCCAAATGCCGCCTTTCGCGTCTTTCCACACCAGCTCGGGCAGGCGTTCGTTATAAAACGCAAACAGGGCTTCGTCGTCGACCAATACGTCTTGTTTGCGCGATTTGTGTTCGAGTTCGGTAATTTCTTTAATCAGCTTTTTATTGTGGGCAAAAAAGGCCGTCTGAAGATTGCTTTCCTGCGCCACCAATGCGCCGCGGATAAAGATTTCGCGCGCTTCTTTGGGCGCAACTTTGCCGTAAGACACGGGGCGGCGCGGCAATACGGTCAGGCCGTAAAGCGTCACGCGTTCACTGGCGATGACTTCGCCGCGTTTTTGCTCCCAGTGCGGCTCGAAATAATGATAGCGGACGAGGTGCGGCGCTTCCTGCTCTATCCATTCGGGCTGGATAACGGCGACGTCGCGCGCGTAAAGGCGCGTGGTTTCAACCAATTCTGCCGCCATCACCCATTTAGGTTTGGCTTTGAACAAGGCTGATGCCGGGAAAAGGTGGAAACGGCTGCCGCGCGCGCCAGTATAGTCGTTGCCGTCGGGTGATTTCATGCCGACGTTGGCGATAAGGCCGGTCAGCAGGGCGCGGTGGATTTGTTCGTATCCGGCTTCTTTAGCGGCGCGGATTTGGGCGCGGTGTTGTTTCTTATCCAGTTGTTTTTGTTTGAGCTTTGCCGCCAAATCTTGGTCGCCTTGGCTTTCAGACGGCCTTAATTGTTCTTGGGAAGGAGGTTGTCTAAACGCGGCTTCTTTGGTGGTCAAACCCATTTCAATCGCGGTTTGAGCAAGCTGGTGGTGCAGCTCGCGCCATTCGCGCATCCGCAGATGCGACAGGAAATATTGACGGCACCATTGCACCAGCTGCTTGTTGGACAAACCTTTGTCGCGCTCGCGCTGGAAGCTGTCCCAAATATTCAGATAGGCAAGAAAGTCAGATTGCTTATCGGTAAAGCGTTCATGCGCCTTGGCCGCGGCATCGCGCGCTTCCAACGGCCGCTCGCGCGGGTCTTGAATCGACAGTGCGGACGCGATCACCAATATTTCCGCCATGCAGTCGTGTTTCTTCGCCGCCAGTAAAATACGCGCGATTTTCGGGTCGATGGGCAGGCGCGCCATTTGTTCGCCGAGCTTGGTCAGACGGTAGCGCGTGTTGGCACCGATATGGCCTGAACTGTTTTGCAGGCCGTCTGAAATATTGGCTGGGTTGAATCGGGCATCAATGCCTGATCCGCGTACTTGGTTTTTCATATTTTGCATAGTCTTGTCAATCGGGCATCTATCCCCGACATCATCTAAATTTGTCTTTATTGGTTTTCACGCCGCTTATTGTGGATAAACATATTCCGCCTTGCCATCGCGAATGTTCAAGCTGCCTGCATCGCCTGTAATCAGGTTGCCCGTTACCGAGCCTTCACTACAACCTGAAACCGGCATATCGTAGCCCAGTGTGTGAATCAAAAACGTTGAAAGCTGCTGATGGAAGGCAATCTCGCAAGGTGTAAAAGCTTGGTTGGCAGCCTGTTGCACGGCCTTATCCGGGCTGTACAACACCAGCGGCACAAGATAGCTGTCGGGCTGTACCGTGCCTTGATTGTAGGTATCTTGGCGTACATACTGACCATGATCGGAGGTATAGGCAAACAGCCAGTTGCCGTCAGGCTGCTTTTGCAGCTGCTCGAATACGGTTTGAATCATTTGGTCGGTTTTATGGATGGTGTTGTCGTACTTGTCCACAATATTGGCCTCGCCGAATACTTTATCTTGAGGCTGCAACAATGCACCGTATGGGACGTGCGAACCGCGTTGGTGCAACACGATAAAATGCTTGCCCTGCTGCAAATTGATTTTGTCAAACAGCGGCAGCAGTTTCTCATCGGGCATATTGTCGCCGTTGCCGTAGCCAAGCTGCGTCGGCTGAATCAGATGGTCTATCCATTTCTTACCGATTAAGTTCAAAATCGCCATCTCGTTTTCCGCCTGCGCGCTGTAAAAATACGTTTCATAGCCCTGCTCTTTAGCGAGGCGGAACATATTGGTATCGCCGCTGCTGATTTGCTCGTAGCCGTTGGCATGCGGTATCGCATTAAAAAAGCTGGGCAGGGACACAGCCGTCATCAAAGCGGCGGAATAGCTTTGTTTCACAATCGGCTTAAATTCGGCTTGCGACAGCTGGGTCAAAAATGGCGAAGTTTCGCGTCCGTAACCAAACAGTTTCAAATGCGTCGCGCTTTCACTTTCGCCCATAATCAGGACGATATTTTGAACACTGCCCTGCCCGATTTTGCTTGGCGCAGACTGTTTGAACACAGGAATCTTGCTTAAATCAAACAACTGATACGGCAACACGCGTCCGATAAAATAGCCAAAGCTGAAATAATTGGCTTTGATGCGGCTGTATGTTGGTTTGGGCGAAATACCGTGTTCCTGCGTCGTACTGAATGAACGTCCAAAAATCAGCAACATCGCCGCAATAAACAAAATATCGGCAGCAAAATGCGTCTTACAGCGGAACTTGGCAAGGCTGCAAAACAGCACGACTTCCAACACGCCCCACAACACAGGCAGCCACAACTTATCCAACATCGACGCGCCCGCGCTGCCAACTTCGGTAACCTCTTTCAGCATCAGCCAATAATTAATGCCCGTTATCCAACTTTGATAAACCGCGTAATGCACATTGTTGGCAATGATGCTGAGCGCAAAAAACAACGCAATCAGCAACCGTGAAGCCTTATAACGCGCAAACAGATACAGCGCAGCAATCACAAATGTCAGCGCAAACGTTTCTGCAATTTTTGCCGCCGGCAGAGTTTCAATTCCGAATACAAAGCGATAGGCAATTTCGCTGGCAGTAAGTAAAGACGAATACAGAACAAGCGTGAGGAAAGATTTTTTCATCATTAATATTTCACAATAAAAAATTTACCGATTGAGTTTTAAAACCCAATATTCCCTTTTCAATAGTTTTTAGTTTCTCAATGATTTAGGCCGTCTGAAAATGAAACATAATCTACCATTTTCTTTTACTTTTCAGATGGCCTCCACCGCACCCAACTCCAGTAATACCTGAAAACCGTCATTGATATACCGCGAATCGGGCATTTCTAAAAATGGGAATGCTGCTACGTCGCCCAAGTTCAGCGATGCCATGCGTAGGATGACGGCGGCTAGGTTGCTGCGGACGATTTCGGGGGCGGTAAATTCGGGGCGGCTGTTGAAATCTTCTTCTGAAAACAGTCGGATACACACGCCTGCGGAGACGCGTCCGCAGCGACCGGAGCGTTGGCAGGCGGCAGCTTGGGAGATTTTTTCGACATGAAGCTGCTCCACTTTCGCCCGTGCGGAATAGCGTTTGACGCGCGCGAGGCCGGTGTCGATGACGTATTTAATGCCCGGTACGGTGAGCGAGGTTTCGGCGACGTTGGTTGCCAGCACGATGCGGCGTTTTGCGCCTGATGGGTGGAAGATTTTGTGCTGCTCGGCGTGCGACAGGCGTGCGAATAGGGGCAGGATTTCGTCGTTGCGGCGCAGCGTGGATTTGCGCAGGGCTTCGGCGGCTTCGCGGATTTCGCGCTCGCCCGGCAGGAACACCAAAATATCGCCTTCGCCATAGCGTACCAATTCGTCGGCTGCATCGACAATTGCGTCGGTCAGCTCGACTTCTGCGTCGTCTTCGTCTTTGCTGGTCAGCGGTCGGTAGAGGATTTCGACGGGATACGTCCGTCCGCTCACTTCTAAAACAGGGGCACCGTTGAAGTGTTGGGAGAAGCGTTCTGCATCTATCGTTGCCGAGGTGATGATGACTTTCAAATCAGGGCGGCGCGGCAGCAGCTGTTTCAAATAGCCCAAGAGGAAGTCGATGTTCAGGCTGCGTTCGTGCGCTTCGTCGATGATAATCGTGTCGTATGCGGCGAGATAATGGTCGGTCTGGGTTTCTGCCAGCAGGATGCCGTCGGTCATCAACTTGACGCAGGCATCGCGCGAGGTGTGGTCGGTAAAGCGCACTTTATAGCCGACCGCGTTGCCGATTTCGGATTTCAGCTCTTCGGCAATCCGCTCTGCTACGGAACGCGCAGCCAAACGGCGCGGCTGGGTATGCCCGATCAATCCTGCCGCCCCACGCCCGAGTTCCAAACAAATCTTGGGCAACTGCGTGGTTTTGCCCGAACCGGTTTCGCCGCAAATAATCGTTACCTGATTTTCGGCAATGGCTTTTTTGATTTCGTCGAGCTTTTCGTGAACGGGCAGCGTGTTGTCGAATTCGGGCTTGGGCAGTTTGGACAGGCGTTGCAGATAGAGGTCGTGCGATTTTTTGTATTTTTCCTCAACCTTGGCCAGGCCGCCGTATTTATTGGGGTTCTTAAAGGCAGATCGCAGAAAATGGCGGTCTTTGGAGAGGGTTTGGGCGAAATCGGGTTGCGGCATGATGGTGCAATAAATTAAATAATGTGAAAAGAATGGAATTATAGCAAAAGGCCGTCTGAAACTTGCTTGCTTTCAAGTTTCAGACGGCCTTTGTATGGATAAACCGTTTTAGTCGGCGGCGTGCCAAGGTTTTTGCATACCGGCGTGGAAACTCGGTTTTTCTCCGCCCCACAAGGTGTCGATGTCGTAGAAGTCGCGCACGGCAGGGAGCATGACGTGGACAACGAGGTCGCCTGC
>NZ_JBQCWY010000105.1:0-8204 GCF_051956955.1 Neisseria sp. P0021.S005
TTCGGCATCGAGTTTGTCGGGGGCGATGTCGTATTGGGGAACTTCCGCCGCGCCGCGCGTGATGAGGTGGGCGTGGCCGATGGCGATGCCTTTGCCTGCGGCCACACCGTGTAGGACGATGCTCATTATTCGCCCTCGCCGAAGTAGTCGTTGATGAGGTCGGTCAACGCCTGCATGGCGGCGGCTTCGTCTGCGCCGTCTGTTTCCAGCTCAATCACGGTGCCTTTGGCGGCGGCCAGCATCATCAGGCCCATGATGCTTTTGCCGTTGACACGGTTGCCGTTTTTGGTAACCCAGACTTCGCTTTGGAATTGGGAGGCGGTTTGGGTGAATTTGCTGGAGGCGCGCGCGTGCAGGCCGAGTTTGTTGATGATTTCGATTTCTTGTTTGAGCATGGATGTCCCCTAAATGTTCGTAAAGTGAATGTTTTCAGACGGCCTTAGCCGTTTTCTTTGCACACCAGGTCTTCGGGTGCGGATGTAATGGCGAAAATGCCCCGGATGGCGGCTTCTTTGACGGTTTCGGTGAAGTCGGAGAGGTTTTCGGCTTGTGATGAGTATTGGATGGCTTTAATCATCATCGGGGCGTTGAGGCCGGTCAGGATGGCGGATTTGTTTTCGCGCACCAGCCTGCGTGCGGCGTTGCACGGGGTGGCGCCGAAGATGTCGGTCATGATCAGTACGCCGCGGTTGTCGGGAAATTCCTGCAAGGCGGCGATGGCGTTGTTGATGATGTCGTTTTGGTCTTCATTGGGCTGAACGCCGAGAATACGGACGTTTTCGGGAAAGCCGTTGGGGAAGAAATGGTGGGTCAGCCCTTGGTAGGCTTCGCCTATGGTTTCGTGCGTGATGATAAGCAGGCCGATCATGATGTGTTCCTAGTGTTGGTTTGAGGCCGTCTGAAAACCTTTCAGACGGCCTTGGTTTTATTTGTTGTTTAAGGCGTAGATTTCGCCGAGGTTGCGCCAACAGCCGGCGGCATCCATGCCGTAGCCGAAGACGTAGCGGTTGGGTACGTCCAAACCGACATAATCGGCTTTGGTTGGTTTTTCTTTGTCGATCAGTTTGTTGGCAAACACGGCCGCACGGCAGCTTGCCGCGCCCATTTTCAACAGTTTTTCCTGAATGGCGGCCATGGTGTGGCCTTCGTCTAAAATATCGTCCAAAACGACTACATGACGGCCTTTGATTTGCTCGGGGTCGGGCATGCGTTTCCAGTTGAACACGCCGCCTGCGAGTTTGTCTCCGTAGCGGGAAACGTGGACGTAGTCAAAGTCCAAAGGAAAGCGCAACAGCGGCAGCAGCTGCCCGGTAAACACCACCGCGCCACCCATTACCGGCAGGAGCAGGGGGTATTTGTCGCCCAAGTCGCGGGTAATGTCGTCGGCAACTTTTTGCAAGGCTGCGCGGCATTGTTCTTGGTCAAACAGCAAATCGGCATTGTCCAGCATGGCTTGGGTTTCAAGGCGTTTGGTTTCTAAGTCGGTCATGATAGATCGTGTTGAGTGCGGTTAAAAACAAATTATATAGCGGATTCAATCAATTTTCGATACAAGGCGTGGCAATAGTGTAGTGAAAGTGAAGGGAGCTTGAGCCAACCACGTTCAGACGGCCTTTTGCCCTTCTGCTTCGTCCACCAGCAAAAATGCCGTCAAAGCCAAAGCGGTCAATACCGCCGTCAACACCATCGCCCGTCCGTAATTGTCCGCACCAGCGCGTCCGAGATAATCGTAAATCAAAGTGGTCAGCGTCTGCCATTCGGGGCGCGACAGAAACAATGTGGCCGCAAATTCGCCGATACACGTTGCCGAAGCCAAAGTCAGGCCGCGCCGTAAGGCCGGTTTCAATAAAGGCGCGGTTACATAACAGGCCGTCTGAAAAGCGTTTGCGCCCATGGTACGCGCCGCCGCCGCGTAATCTTTGGGCAAACCATCCCATGCGGCCAATACATCTTTGGCCACAAACGGATACGCCAACAGCGCATAAGTCGCGGTCAGCAGCCACAGCGAAGCCGTCCACTGCGGATAGAGCAGCAAAACGCCAAACGCGATGCACACGGGCGACACCATAAACGGCAAAAACATCAGCGCACGCAACCACGCCATTTGCCGTGCCGCCGCCGCATACAGCACGCCCAAAACCGTTGCCGCCGCCACGGCTGCCGCAGAGAAACGGACGGTGTTCCACACAGCCGCCCACGTTTGCGCCTCTAGCAAGACTGCCCATGAAGAGCCTGCCGATACCGCCTTGAGCCATACCGCCGCCAAAGGCAGCAGGCAGCACAGTGCCAACATGACCAATACCGTTGCCGTCAGCCATTTTTCCCAAGCCCATATCGGTGCACGCGGAGGCAAAGGCGAGACCGACTTATCCACAGCGACGCGCCTGCTCCAATACGCATACAAACCGCCTGCCGCCGCCGTAACCGCCAGCACCAGCCACACCAGCACCGACGCACGCGCCATATCCAACTCGTACGCCACCAGCCGGTAGATTTCCACTTCCACCGTTGCAAAACGTTCGCCGCCGAGCAGTAAGGCCAGTCCGAAGCCTGAAAAACAATATAAAAACACCAGACACGCGCCACCGGCAACCCACGCGCGCACCACCGGCCATTCGACCCAGACAAACCGCCGCCACGCGTCCGCGCCCAAAGATTGTGCCGACAGCAACCGCGCCTGCGGCACACGCATAAATCCCTGATACGCCGAGCGCACCAAAACCGGCAGGTTGAAAAACACGTTGCCGTAAATCAGCAGCCACGGCGTGTCCTGCCAACCTGCCGCCAGCATACCGTGTGCGCCAAATAAAGCCAGTACGCCCATGCCCGCCACCAAAGTCGGCATTACGAAAGGCAGCATCAGCAGGCGCAAAACCGTGCGCCGTCCGGCAAAATCCATCCGCGCCAGCACCCACGCCGCAGGCACGCCCAAAGCTGTAACCAAGACGCAGGTCAAAACCGCCTGCGCCACCGTCCAGCCCAAGCGCAGGCGCATATAGTCATCAGCCACCACTTCCGCCCAAGCACCCTCGCCGTCGTAAAACGCCAGCGACAGCAAAGGCGCGGCCACCATGACCGCCAAGAAACCCAAAGGCAGCAGCAACAGCGCACACCGCCGAATCCAAACCTGCATCGATGCGTACCTGAGAATAAAAACGCCTATTTTAGCCCGAGTTCGGCATAGAAGGTGGTATTCCTGCCCTTGTTTTCAGACGGCCTGGGCAGCCTGATGGATAAAACTGATGTTTATTCAAAATTTTCAAACATTTACGAAATGTCTTCAAAAAGGCAACAAAATTGGTTGGGCATTTTTGATACAATCCGCCGCTTCAAAAAATCAAATAAATCAAAAACAAGGAAACATTATGACCACTACACGTCCCCAAACCTACGATACCGTCTCGCGCGCATTGCACTGGCTGACCGTACTCGGCTTCATCGGCATCCTGACCACCATCGCCATCTGGACCATTTATGACGGCGAAGAATGGGTCGGCGCACTCTTCGGCGTGCACAAATCCATCGGTTTCATCACGCTGCTGGTGATTATCGTGCGCATTGTTTGGGCCTTGCTCAATGCATCCAAACGTCCTGCCGCCGACAGCTTTGCCGCCAAAGCCGGCCACCTTGCCCTTTACGTCCTCATGCTTGCCGTTCCCGTTATCGGCATGATCCGCCAATACGGTAGCGGCCGCGGCCCGTTGAAAGTATTCGGTGTCCAAGTGATGCAGGGTTCACCTGAAAAAATCGAATGGATGGCCAACCTCGGTAACATGGCGCACGGCAAACTCGGCTGGCTGCTCTTCGCGCTGGTCGCCGGCCACATCGCCATGGTCGTCGTCCACCGCATTCAAGGCCACGACGTTTTGTACCGCATGATCGGCCGTCGTTCTTAATTTGAAACGGTAAACAGACAAGGCCGTCTGAACACAGTTTGACCAAGCAAAAACTGTTTTCAGACGGCCTTTTTGTATTTGTGTTAATCTGCAAAAGTAGGGCAGGCATTTTGCCTGACGTTGTCTAAATACTGTAAACCATACCGAGAAACACCATGACTGCTCCCATTCTCGCCATCACTTCCGGTGAACCGGCCGGCATCGGCCCCGACATCTGCCTCGATTTGGCTTTCGCCGACCTTCCTTGCCGCCCCGTTGTTTTGTGTGACAAAAACCTGTTGGCGCAAAGGGCCGGACAGCTTGGCAAGTCCGTCATCCTGCGCGATTTTCAAGCCCAAGCGGCCGATCCGTTGCCCAAGGGCGAACTCGAAGTCCTACATATTCCCTTAGCTGCCGAGTGTCGGGCGGGCGAACTCAATCCTGCCAATGCCGCGTATGTCCTCCGGCTGCTGGATACGGCGTATCAAGGCATTTCAGACGGCCTGTTTGCCGGTATGGTGACTGCGCCGCTGCATAAAGGCATCATCAACGATGCCCACGCAGGCAACGGCTTTTTCAGCGGCCATACCGAATACCTCGCCGAAAAAAGCCATACTGAACAAGTCGTTATGATGTTGACCGGCGGCGGCCTGCGCGTGGCGTTGGTGACCACCCATCTGCCGCTGAAAGACATTTCCGCCGCCATCACGAAGCCTTTAATCGAGTCGGTTGTCCGCATTCTTGAACACGATCTGCGCCATAAGTTCGGCATAGCCAAGCCGGTCATCCTCGTTACCGGCCTCAATCCCCACGCCGGCGAAGGCGGCCATTTGGGACACGAAGAAATCGACACCATTATTCCGGCGCTTCATGCCCTGCAGGCCGAAGGCATAGACGCACGCGGCCCTTATCCGGCCGATACCGTGTTCCAACCCTTCCTGCTCAAAGATGCCGATGCCGTCCTCGCCATGTATCACGACCAAGGGTTGCCTGTGCTCAAATACGCCGGTTTCGGCGAAGGCGTGAACATTACCCTCGGCCTGCCCTTTATCCGCACCTCCGTCGATCATGGCACGGCCTTGAGCTTGGCAGGCACGGGCAAAGCCGATTCCGGCAGCCTGATGACCGCCGTCCGCGCCGCGCTTGATATGGCGCACAATATGCAGAAGCAGGCCGTCTGAAGCGTGGAGGTTTAATCGTTTGCAGGCGTAATGTGTTCCCGTAAAAGCATCATTTGGGATATTTGCCTGTCGGTTTATGAAGCCGATAAATGTTTGGACAATAATCAGCGTTTTATTTTAAAAACGATATAAAAAAGGCCGTCTGAAGCCCAATGATTTGGGTTTCAGACGGCCTTTTGGTTTTTTGGTTTACCAAATTTCAGACAAAGTTTCTTTGACTTTGGCCTTCACTTCCGCACCGAAGCGGCGGCTGAGCATTTTGCTGAAATCGTCTTGCGGCGTGTAGTTGACCAGCTCGGGGGCTTTGACGACATCGCGGGCAACGCTGTAAATGCTGCCGAAGTCGTCAATCAGGCCGACCTGTTTGGCTTCTTTGCCGGTATAGATGCGGCCGCTGAAAACGTCGGGATACTGTTTGTCTTTCAACCTTGCGCCACGGCCGAGTTTGACGGCTTTGATGAATTCTTGGTGGATATCGCCCAACATGGTTTCCCAAATTTGGGTTTGCGCCGGGGTTTCAGGTGTGAAAGGGTCGCCCATGCCTTTGTTGCTGCCGGCGGTTTTCAGACGGCGTTTGACACCGGCTTTGTCCATCAGGCCGGTAAAGTCGAACCCGCCGCCGATCACGCCGATGCTGCCGACAATGCTGGAAGGGTCGGCGTAAATTTTGTCGGCTGCGGCAGCAATGTAGTAGCAGCCGGAAGCGCACATGTCTTCGGCAACGAGGTAAACAGGGATGTCTTTGTGTTCGGCTTTGAGGCGGCGGACTTCGTTAAAGGCCGTGTTGGACACGACAGGCGAACCGCCGGGGCTGTTGGCGCGGATGATGATGGCCTTAGCGTTGCCGTTCTCGTAGGCGGCTTCCATGCTGTCGCGCAGGATTTGGACTTGGTCGTCGATGTCGTTGCCGATTTCGCCGGTCAGGTCGATAACGGCGGTGTGTTCACTGCGGGCATGGATACTTGTGGTTTTTCCTTCTTCTTCTGCGAAGCCGAAGATCAGGCTGAGGAAGATGAGGACGGCGACACCGCGCCAGATATTGCGCCAAATACGGGCGCGGCGCTGTTCTTGGTAGGCGGCGAGGAGGACTTCGCGCAGGGTGTTGCGCTCCCAGTTGTCGACGGGTGTGGAGGCTGAAGAGGGTGTGTTTTGGGCATCGCCTTCACGGTGGATTCGGTATTGCATGATGTGATGTGCTTTCTTGTGGGCCGTCTGAATGTTCAGACGGCCTTATCGGTTTTAGTTGATGGAATAGCCGCGCAGGTATTGCGTACGTTCGCGGGTCATGCGTGTTTCACACTGCAGGCGCAGGTATTCTGCTTGCGCGGCGTTGTCTGCGGACGCGGCGGCTTGTTGGCAGTTGAGTTTTTTGCTTTGAATCCAGGTGCGTTGTTCGCCGAGGATTTGTTGTTTGACATCGCTGTCCATGCCGCCCCAGAGGTCGTTGATCTCGCCGTCTGCCTGACGGTTTTGCGCGCGCGCGTTGTCGAGCTCGCTTTGGCTGAGGCCGGGTGGCTCGTTGCGCGGAGTTTCACGGTCAGGACGCAGGACTTCGTAGTCTGAATTATCGTCATCATCGGTCAAGCCGACAGCTTGGCTGGCGGCGTTGTTTTCAAGGATGTCTTGCGGATCAATAGTCGGTGGCTCTTCCGTGTTTGGGTTTTGCAGCAGCTTGATGGCCTGCTCTTTGGATACGGGTTTGCCGTCTATCATGACGATGCTTTTCACGCCGTAGGGCAGTAGGGTGGCGGAAAGGGTTTGGGCTGTGGTGCTCAGGGTGTTGTCTTCGAGAACCAGTTTGCCGTCTTTGTCGGGGGTGTAGAGCAGGGTGGTGCTGAACGTGTTGTTTTCAAAAGTCAGGTTGCTGCCCATTAGTTTTTGTTCGAGCATGTCGGACAACGGGGTGTTGCCGTAAATCAGCGGGCTGTTGTCTATAGCCGTTTTGAGGATGGTGTCGGGAATGTGGATTTTGAGGTTGGCGCGGCAGATGGCTTTGCCGTTGTCTTCGGTTTCTTTGGCGTCTTCAAGCAGGGTTTCTAATTCGAGGCCGGCGGCGATGATTTTGTCGGCATCAACGAATTGGCGGCTGTCATTGCGGGCAAAGGAGCGCGCTTGTTGTTTGAGGGTGTCTTCGATGGTGGTACGGATGTTTTGCAGTGTGGCCGGTTGGGCGCAATCAAGCGCGGCTTTCGGCTCTTCTTTGCTGCATGCAGCAAGAAGAATCGTGCTTAAAATCAATACGGAAGCGGTTTTTTTGTACATGGGTACTCCTGAAGATGACGGCCTTTCAGACGGCCTGACGTGCCTATCATAACAAAAGCACTTGCAGCAAGTAAATGCGGCAAGTGCTTTTCTATGTCAGATGTATCAGCCTTTGATGACGCTGACAAAGCCGGAGAGGATGGCGGCGTTGAGCAAGTCAACGAAGAACGCACCGACCATAGGTACAATCAGGAAGGCTTTGTGCGACGGGCCGAAGGTTTGGGTCAGGGACTGCATGTTGGCAACGGCGGTCGGGGTGGCACCCAAACCGAAGCCGCAGTGACCTGCCGCCAATACGGCAGAGTCGTAATCGCGACCCATGAAGACGTAGGTAACGAAAGTGGCGTACAGAATCATCACAACGGTTTGTACGGCCAAGATGATGGTCACAGGGCCTGCCAGACCGGTCAACTCCCACAGTTTCAGATTCAGAAGAGCCATGGCAAGGAAGAGTGACAGGGAAGCGTTACCGAATACGTCGATGGCGCGGTCAAACATATTGACTTTGAAGGCTGAGGTCAGGACGTTGCGGATGACCACACCTGCAAACAGACACCATACGAATTTAGGCAAGTCGAAGAAGGCTTTGTCGTAGCCATCCACGATTTCGGCAAATGCCAAACAGCCGGCAAACATAGCCAGGGTTTCGACAGCAGATTCCGCAGTAATCAGGCGGGTACGCTGTGCTTGTTCGAAGATGTCGTCGGCAGCATCGTTGTCGTCGGATTTGGCAGTTTTGACGACAGGTTTACGGCCCAATTTGTTGATCAGACGGCGTGCAACAGGACCACCGATCAAACCGCCGAATACCAGGCCGAATGTTGCAGAAGCCATACCTAAGCCGGTTGCGCCGGTCAGGCCGAATTTGCTTTCAAAGTCAGGACCC
>NZ_JBQCWY010000106.1:0-8193 GCF_051956955.1 Neisseria sp. P0021.S005
ATTGAGATTGTCATCTTTGAATATAAATGATTAGGATAGAACAAGCGTTTGGATTTTGAAGATGATTTATAAAAACTCTTTGAAATTTCTCTACTCTTTGAAAAAGAAAAAAGGCCGTCTGAAAAGTGCAGGCTGCTTTTTGGGTTTTCAGACGACCTCCAAAGCAGCCTGCGCTCAGGTGTTTTGGATTGACTAACGCGAGCTATCTGCCAAATACTTTCCGCCAAGCATTTGGATTGATTTTAAATTTGGCTTTGAACTGCAAACGTAGGTTTGCCGCGCTGCCGAAGCCGCTTTGTTCGGCGATGTGTTCTATCGGCAAATCCGTATTTTCCAATAAATCCTGTACCTGCCATAGCCGCTCTGTTGTCAGCCACTCACCAAAATTCATGCCTGTGGCTTGAGAAAAATGGCGGATAAAGGTTCGGCGGGAAACGGCTAATTTTTTTGCCAAATCGTCCAAGCGGTATGAGGTGGCAAGGTTTTGGCGCAGTTCGTCCAATAAGTGATTGATTTTGTCATCGGCAGTACGACGTTCGACAGGTCGGTGGATAAACTGTGCCTGCCCGCCTTCACGGTGTGGTGCCGCAACCAAGGTACGGGCAAGGTCGTTGGCAACGGTTGCACCGTGGATTTTACGGATGAGGTAAAGGCAACAATCCAGCCCGCCAGCCGCACCTGCCGATGTTAAAAAGTTGCCATCTTCCGCATATAGGCGGTTGGTATCTAGATGAATTTTAGGGAAACGGCGGACAAAGTCATCTTCGGCAAGCCAGTGGGTGGCGGCGGTTCTGCCGTCTAAAAGTCCTGTGTAGGCAAGGGCGTAAGTGCCGTAGCATAGGGCGACAATATGTGCACCACGTTTCGCTGCCCGCTGTAAATTCTCAGCCAGTTCCGGCGTCGGGGTTTCTTCAATGTTGCGCCAGCCTGCGATGACGATGATGTCGGCTTCTTCCGTCAAATCTAGGCCGCCGTGTATGGGAATGCTTGCGCCCAGTGCCGTGATGACGTCTTTGCTGTCATCGGAACAGATTTTCAGGTCAAAGAGTGGATTGTCCCGATAGGTCGTCTGAAAAACAGAAAAGGGAATGTTGAAGACAAAATCGTTCATGCCCGATTGAGCATATAGCACGATTTTGGGGACAGTTTGATTTTGGCGAAACTCGTTACGCTCGTTTTCAGACGACATTTTGGCACTATCCTTACGTTTATTGGCAATATTGCCTATTTTAGCCGATACACCTGCAGCTTAAAATACGCTCCATGATTTTTTAAGGAGCAACATCATGAAATTCAAGCAATTTATTCTTGCCACTGTTTTGGGCGCGACAGCCTTTTCCGCTTGGGCAGACGATTCATACCAACATATCCGTAACGCTACCGCCAAGGTCGAATATGCGGGGCAGACGTTTTTGATTGACCCGTTTTTCGCACCCAAGCACTCCATGAACGGCTTTGCCGGCACGTTCAACAGCCAAGCCAAAATGCCGCTGGTCGGGCTGCCGATGAGCGTGAATAAAATTTTAGACGGTGTGGATGCAGTCATCGTTACCCATACCCACGAAGACCATTGGGACGAAACCGCCGCACGTTCCATTCCGAAAAACCTGCCCGTATATGTGCAGCACCAAGCCGACGCGGCAAAAATCCGCAGCCAAGGCTTTACTGATGTACGCGTGTTGAACGGCAGCACTGTATTCAACGGTGTAACCATCAGCAAAACCGGCGGCGTACATGGTACAGAAGCCATGTATGCCAACCCTCAGCTAGCCGAAATCTTAGGCGATGCAATGGGTGTGGTATTTCAAAGCAGCGGACACAAAACCGCTTATATTATGGGTGATACTGTGTGGACGGCAGATGTAAACAAAGCATTGAACCGCTACAAACCCGATTATCTGATTATGAACACGGGCTACGCGCTGATTTCAGGCATTTCAGACGGCATTATTATGGGGACGGCTGATGTATTAAAAGCCAGCCAAGTCATGCCTAAAGCCAAAATCATCACCGTACACATGGATACCGTGAATCATACCGCCGTCAGCCGCACCGATATGCGTAAATTTATACGCGGTCAAGGCATTGAAAGCCGTGTGAACGTTCCGGAAGACGGAGAAATCCTGAAACTGGATTGATAAACGGCTCATTATCCTAAAGCAGCCTGTACCTTGTTTTTCAAAGTGCAGGCTGCTTTATTTTTTCGCGGCTTTTGTTAAACCGTCTAACCATGCTTGATGGCCGTTTACCATTGGATTTGGCACAGTTACTGCCAAGCCTTTGGCGAGTTTGCCGATTTGGCTTTCTTCGGTTAATACACGCACGCGGTTGTTAGGCAGGCTTTCTAAAATCCAAGCGCCGAAAATTAAAGTGGTGGTGCTGGCGATTAACGAAAGCATCGTACAAAATCAGCTTGAACAGCAGTAAATTGACTTTGCGGTGGTTACACTAGACTTCCAAGCACCGGATATTCATGCAAAAAATCTGTATGATGAACGCTATATTTGTGCCGTTCGCCACGATCACCCAATAGCCCAACAAACAGAACTTACCCTTGAGCAATTTTGCCAGTTAGAACAAGCCTTGATTTCCTATCATGGCGGTAACTTCAGCGGTGTTATTGACCAAGCCCTGAAAGCGATGGGGCTACAAAGAAATGTCAGTCTATCGGTACAAAACTTTATTGTTTTGCCTGAATTACTAGAACAAAGCGATTTATTGGTAGTCCTGACTGAACGTTTAATTAGCAACTTGCCCAATCTCAAACGCTTTGAGCCCCCCCCTTGAAATTCAAGGTTTTACCAAAACATTGATTTGGCACGAACGGACACATAAAGATCCTGCGTATCGCTGGGTTAGAGAGCTGATTGAAAAGGCTTATTTGGTTGAAGGAAGATAATGAATGCTAATGATAGGTATGATAAATTTCCCTTTATGGTCTGTAAAAGCGTGCAAGCCAATGTACTTTTAAAAGATGCAGTAAAAAGGCATAATTGAAGCTCTCATTTTTCAGAATTATTTGTTGTAGGAGCAAAAGATGAATATTTTATTACTAGACGGTGGTAAAAATTTCGGACATTCGCATGGTGAGTTAAACCACACGCTTCATAAAAAAGCGAAAGAAGTTTTGACCGTACTTGGACACAATATACAAGAAACCGTGATTGATGCCGGCTATGATGTTGAAGCAGAAATCGAAAAATTCTTATGGATGGATGCCGTGATTTGGCAGATGCCGGGCTGGTGGATGCACGAACCTTGGACAGTGAAAAAATACATAGACGAAGTATTAACCGCCGGACACGGCAAGCTTTACCATAGTGATGGTCGCCATCGTGTCAATCCGACTGAAGGCTACGGCACAGGTGGTTTGTTGCAAGGTAAAAAACACATGCTCTCGCTTACTTGGAATGCCCCGATTGAAGCCTTTACTCGCGAAGGCGACTTCTTCGAAGGTAAAGGTGTGGATGCTTTATACATGCACTTCCACAAACTCAATGAGTTCATCGGTTTGACCCGTCTGCCAACATTCGTATGTAACGATGTGATTAAAAATCCACAAGTAGAACAATATTTAGTAGACTATCAAGCATACTTGGAAAAAGTATTCGGCTAATGGCAAAAAAGGTGGGTAAAAATGCCCACCTTTTTTATTATTGATGAATAGTTGTGATCATTGTAAATGAGCCACATCGTTAAGTTGCTCAATATGAAAACCGCTTTCACTATCGTATTTCACAATACTGATCGAAGTATTTAACAATGACACGGATTTACCCTCATCACGATGGTTTTCCCAAGTCGCTCCGCCTAGTAAGGATAATAAAAGCCGCAAGGTATGGCCATGTGATACCACTAAAATATTGGCTCCCGATTGATGTACTTTAATGATATCGCAAAGGGCGTCCATTGCACGTACTGCTAATTGTTCAAAGGTTTCGCCACCATTGCTTAATGCTTTATAAGCTGCCGGGTCATTGGTCAGTTGTTTAAATTCGGTTAACTTCCGTAGGTCAGTGATCTGCATACCTTCCCAACTTCCAAAAGATTGCTCATTTAGTCCACAGTGCTGAAAAAGAGGAATAGGACGCTGACCGATAATATGGCCAGCCGTATCAATGGCACGTTGTAAAATGCTGGAATAAGCAGCGGTAAATTCTACTTGTTGTAGCGCCGCCCCGGTTTTCTGAGCTCCTGTAATTCCTTGTTCGGTCAGTGGTGAATTGCCTGATCCCTGCAAAAGCTCTTGTTCGTTCCATTGGGTACGGCCATGGCGAATAAAATAAAAAGTGAGTTGTTTTGACATCATAGTTCCTTGGAGATCTGGAAGTATAGGGTATAACTAACTTATGATGCAAAGGCCGTCTGAAACGATAATTTCAAACGGCCTTTTACTTTAACGTGTACCGTTTAGATACGGTCGTGCTTGGAGGATAACAAGCTTACCATTGTCAAACGCCCATTCGATATCCTGCTCGCCATTGGCAAATAGCTGTTTGATTTGTTGGCCGGTTTGGTCAAGGCGACGGATTTGTTCTTGATTCATCACATTGCCACTGGTTACAGGCACCTCCCGTACTCCACCATTTTTATCCAGTTGCAACGCTGTGGTTTCATTAGAGGAGCTGAGACGTTGTACAGAATCATTGCGACGGTTATAGACCACCTGTTCGGCTACCCGTTTGCCTTCAACGACACGAATACCCAACCCGCGTTTGGCGGCAATGTAGGCGCTATTTTTCTGAGCAATATCATAAGGATTGATGGTAACCAACACGCCGGAGAGATCTGCATTGATGCTTTGTTGCACAAAGACACTCATTTTCACGCTATCGTGAGGCAATCCGGCAATACGGCGGGCTTCGTATGCACTGTAATTGAAAACAGAAGCCCAAGATTGCTTCACTGCTTCGGCCAACGCGTTTTCATCGGTAACATTTGGCACGGTGGTGTACAGCCCTGCGCCGCTGAAATTGGGTAGGTCTTCGGAATTAGAGGAGCTGCGGACAAACACGCCTTTGCTGTTTAATTGATTGCGCCATTGCTCAGCCCATTTATGTTTCCATTCCGACGGGATTTCGGCATCGGTAATTTTTTTCTGCAGCGTGAGTAAAGCAGTACGGCGCTTGCGGTTGTCTCCATCACTTTGTGTTTCGATTTGGGCCAGTGTTGTTGCATTAATACCCAGCCTATCCATCATGGCTTGATAATAGGCAAACGGAATGCAGAATCCGTCAGGTACATTACTACCTTTAATATGGGCGCGGATATGACCGAGGTTGGCAGCCTTACTGCCGCAGTAACGGCTGTCATCACGGCGCAGGTTTGACAAAGCCCTAAGGCCATAATCGGAAACATCAGGTTGGGGCAGGGTAAGGCCGTCTGAAAAGCTTTTACTGGTAGTGTTCCGGTTGGTTTGGACAATTCGGTATTGCTTAGCAGTCGCTTCAAATTCGATACGACGGCCAATATATGGGGTTAGGATTTTTTCTGCGTCTTTAAGGTAAATATTGGGAATCCCCCAGCCGCGTGCCAATACATTCACATGCGATAGTGCAGTAGATGGTTTCTCGCTGATAATCCCTGCCACAGGTGGCAGCTCTAGGGGAACCTCTTTCAAAATAATAATATCGTCGGCGCCAACATTATGAAGATCATCTTCTTTGACAATAACGCGTAATGTACCTATCGCTTTACCTTGGTTTAGAGGCAGGTAGGGGAAATTTTTAATCAAACTTTCTTGGGTAATAAAAGGAACTTTGCTTTGCTCGGCAACGGTTTCCTGCCATAAAGAATTGGTTTTATAACGCAACGGAGCGTAGAAACTGTCTTTCAGACGGCCTGCCGCCAATTTCAACAATTCAGGTGTGATTTTGTCTCCTTCCCAAAACTCATAAACATATTCTTGAGTACTATTCTGCCAACTGATAGTACCCAACAGATAACGCCGGTTAGGACTACGGTATTGTTGATTCAATTCAGTTTTTGACAGCATGGGTTTCAAGATGGTAGCCAGATAGTGCTCATGCAGCCGAAATTTGGGAGTATTGATGTAGTCTGTACGGTTATTATTTTCACGATCGATGAGGAAAAGGATATGAGGAATTTCATATTCACTACCTTGCTCATAAATACGCGACAGTAAGTCAAAATCAGCTTGGTTTTTGATTGCAGATAATGCAGGAATTTGTGTTTTAACTGGGGTGGCTACAGTTTGACGCTTTTCAGACTCGTAATTAAGAAGGCTTACGCGCCGTTGGTGCAGCCATGTCGGCTGTCTCAGCTTCAGGACGGCACGCTGAAAGTAAAAACAATATTGGGAGGTAAAAAGCAGGCTTCATGATGTTATCGGTTATCTAAATCAGATGAAAAGAAATATACCTATGGTAAAAATCTAGGGGCTGACGTAGATTAGCGGTTATGCTAGGCTACGAAAATGCAGATAACCAATTGTAAATTAAGCAAGAGAGTTCAAAAGAAACTACTTGAATTTTTTGTACTCCAAGTTACCGCCCGTTCCGCTGCCGATATTTTGGGCATTCAGCCCAACTCCGCTATTCTGTTCTACCGCAAAATTCGTATGGTTATCAGCCATTATCTGGCCTTGGTTGCCGATGAGGTTTTTGAGAGCTCTGTTGAGCTGGACGAAAGTTATTTCGGCGGAAGGCGTAAAGGCAGACGTGGTCGCGGCGCAGCAGGAAAAGTAGTTGTCTTTGGCATCCTGAAACGCAACGGACGGGTCTATACCGTTGTCGTAGATAATGCCAAATCTGATACTTTGATGCCTGTTATCAAACAGAAAATCATGCCGGACAGCATTGTTTACACGGATAGCCTGAGCAGCTATGACAAGCTGGACGTAAGCGGTTTTATCCATTACCGTATCAACCATTCCAAGGAATTTGCAGACCGTCAGAACCACATTAACGACATTGAGAATTTTTGGAATCAGGCAAAACGCGTCTTGCGTAAATACAACGGAATTGATCGCAAATCCTTCCCGCTGTTCTTGAAAGAATGCGAATTTCAGTTTAACTTCGGCACACCGTCTCAACAGCTTAAAATTCTGCGGGATTGGTGTGGAATTTAGGGCTAATCTACGTCAGCCCCATTATTTATCCAGCTACGTCATACTATATTTTGCGTTTTTGAAGTGGTTTTAGTGCTATCTTGTGGTTTCTAAACTTGCAAAAATCGCCTATTTATTTTATAAATGCAAACCATTTTTATTCAAATAATAAGGTTGTGTAATGAAAAAGAAAGCGATTGCCTGTGTAATAGGGGCGGTTTTTTCCGGACAGTTATATGCGGCTCAGATGCCGGTGGCTCAGGCAGAAATAGAGCCTGTGGTGGTTACGGCCGACCGTAATGCGCAAACCTTGGATAAAGCGGCGCCGAATGTGTCGGTTATCGGACGCAAAACCTTGAATCAAGCCTCGGCACAGAATTTAGACGATATCGTGATGTATGAATTCGGCGTCAGCGTGCCGTCAGACAACAATCGCCGCGGTCATGCGGGTATCAATATCCGAGGCATAGACGGCAACCGCATTCTGATGATGGTGGACGGCGTACGCATTCCCGAATCTTATGCAGGCGGCGGTTCCAACGGCGCGATTTCGGGACGCGATATGGTCGAAAGCGACACGCTCAAGCAGGTCGATATTGTCAAAGGCCCTTATTCCGCGCTGTACGGTAGTGATGCGCTTGGCGGCGTGGTGAACATGGTGACGCTCTCACCGAGCGATTTTGTCGATGCGGGCAAACGCGGGTATTTCGGTTTAAAACACAGCTACCGCGGCCGTGACCGCAGCCATGGCGTGACGGCGACTGTGGCAGGTTTCCATGAAAACGCCGAAGGTCTGCTGATGCTGACGCGCCGTCAAGGTCATGAAACCGAAAACATGGGCAGCGATACCAGCTACTCGACTGCGCGTACTGCCACCAACCCTCAGAAAAACAATGCCTATAATATCTTGGCGAAAGGCAATATCGGCAACGAACGCCACCGCTTGGAAACTTTGTACGAACAGTATTACCACGCCAACGATACCGTATTGGCAAACGGCTTGGGTTCGCAATCGCGCGGGCCGGTAACCATCGCAACATCTGAGAGCAACGCCCGCGACCGTATCCGCCGTCAACGTATCGAAGCAGGCTACCGCTACACTGGCGAAGGCCGTCTGAAAGAAG
>NZ_JBQCWY010000107.1:0-8122 GCF_051956955.1 Neisseria sp. P0021.S005
TTTTTATCCCTTTTCAGACGGCCTGATTTGATTGCCTTATGTTTTTTGCTTGAAAAATCTTACATGTTTTTTATGGATTTCACGCGAAACAAGGTTAATATTCCATTTTCACAATACATCATTCGAGAAGACATATGAAAAAATCCATCAAACTGACCCTGTGCGCCCTCGCACTCTCACTTTCCGTGCAAGCGCAAGCGGTTACCCATGCCGTGATTGAAACCAATATGGGCAACATCCAACTGGAATTGGATGAAGTCAAAGCGCCGAAAACCGTGGCAAACTTTGTCAATTATGCCAAAAAAGGTTTTTACGACAACACGATTTTCCACCGCGTTATCGACAATTTTATGATTCAAGGCGGCGGATTTACCGAGAAAATGGTTCAAAAATCCACCGATAAAGCCATCACCAATGAAGCATACAACGGCTTGAAAAATAACGTCGGCACCATCGCTATGGCGCGCACCGGCGATCCGAATTCAGCAACCAGCCAGTTTTTTATCAATACAGCCGACAACGACTTTTTGAATTTCAAAAGCAAAACCCCTCAAGGCTACGGCTATGCCGTTTTCGGTAAAGTCACTTCCGGCATGGACGTGGTCCGTAAAATCAGCAAAGTGAAAACAGCGACACGCGGCTATCATCAAGACGTTCCAACCGAAGCCGTGATTATCCGTAAAGTCAGCATCAAATAATTTTGATTGTTTGAACCCAAACAACAGGCCATCTGAAACATTCAGACGGCCTGAATTTATTTATTTGATAATAAGCGGCAATTTGGGCGATAATTCAGCATCTACCATTTAAGGAGTCGATTATGCAAACCCGCCTGCCTTTTTTCAGCGTTGTCCGTGTCAGCGGTGAAGACAGAGCTTCATTTCTTCATGGTCAATTATCCAACGATATTAATAATTTAGCTTCTGGTCAAGCATGTTATGCTACATACAATACGCCTAAAGGCCGTGTGTTGGCCAATATGTTGGTCGTCAATCGCGGAGAAGATTTACTGTTGGTCATGGCTCAAGATTTGACCGAAGCCATCGTCAAACGCCTGAGAATGTTTGTCTTGCGTGCAAAAGTCGTCTTCGAGCTGATGCCTGATTTAGCAGTAAGCGGCGAGTTGGCAGACAATGCAGAACCTCATCCTGCTACCGAACCGCAACTGTCTTTTTCAGCCCAAATTCAAGAAAACACCGTAGAAATTGCCTTGCCGCACACAGGCCGTCTGAAAATTTCAGTAGCTGAAAATGCAGCCGAATATCAAGCAGGAGCCGAAAACGCGTGGAACCTGCACGAAATCCGCAGCGGCTATCCGTGGATTTGCGCCGCAACCAAAGAAGCGGCTGTTGCCCAAATGCTCAACCAACATATCATCGGCGCAGTCCATTTCCGTAAAGGCTGCTACCCCGGCCAAGAAATCATCGCCCGCGCCCAATACCGAGGCCAAGTCAAACGCGGTCTGGCCGTATTAAGCGGCGATTCTTTAGAAGCCGCCGGTATTGCCGTCAAAGTCGGCGAGGAAGAAGCAGGCGTTATTCTTAATACTGCACTCACAGAGCAAGGCAGCCTCAGCCTCGCCGTTATCAAGTTTTCCGTAACGGAAGCAGCATTGACCGATGCAGACGGCAATGCTTTGAAACAGGAAGAACTGTTTTTTACGGTAGAGAAAGATTGATGTTAGATGATTGAACAAAAAGCTTAAATATCAGCTTGAAATGAAAACAGAAAGGCCGTCTGAAATTCAGACGGCCTTTGATATTGAGTTTTGTTGGTACATGACCCAAGCTGCGTTTGCTGCCGACTGGATTACGGCATGGTTTGGAATCATTCGGTAGCAACAAAAACCGCGTGCGTGCGTACCGCACACACCCTACACCTCAATCTTAAGGTTTGCGTCGCCCGCAGTGGTAGGGTGTGTGGTCTAGCCACGCACGCGGTTGACAGGGGTGCGGGCTACGGCTTGCTGAAAACGGGGTTTGGGTTTTCAGACGGCCTTACAAAGATTTAAAACTGACGATTAGTTGGAAAACTTGGATTTGTAGGTCGGGCATTCATGCCCGACCTACTGCTGCTAACACAGTATATTTAGATCAATGGAATATCCTGCTTGTTTCAATTCGATAGCTAATTTTAACTTCCATCCTCCCGCGTCATCTACTTTCTGGTATACGACACCACTAATATCTGATGGAAATTCAACCTCTTCTTTAACCAATGCACACACTTTATTTCTTCCTAGTTTCCCTATAAGATAACCATGTTCAAAAACAACATTTTGTCTGGCTCTTGGTTTTAAATCGGTATCTAAATTACTTAACTTTTGACCACCAATATCACAGGGTGTATATAGAACAATTCCAAATCCAACATTCGTATATTCTTCAATTTTTTCAATAATAGTTTTTCCTGAGTTTGGTTGCTCATGTAGAATTATTGCGGATAAACCTAGTTTTTCAATAAGTCTTGCCACTTCTACTTTTAATAAATCATCTCTCCCATGCACTATAAATACGTTATTAGATACTATTGATGAGTTCTTTACTTCCATATTAGCCCCTTTCCTTGTGATGTAATTTTTATAATCTCGAGCAAATGGTATTAATACCTGCCTATTAAAGCTATGAATTCCTGCAATAATTTTATTGCCGCTATAGAAATAGTGATGGCAAAAATCAAGTACTTCGTTGGTATCATTAGATAACCAATTTACCAGCAAAATAATATAGCCCAATCTTTCTTTCATATCTGTTGGTAACAATAATTTTGAGCTACCAACAAAACTACCACCTGTGTTAGAGCTATCTTCTAGAAGTTTTTCTAAGTTTAAATTTTCTGTTAGCTCATCGTTGTGAACTTTTAAAACTTCATCATTTAATAGTTCGTTTAACCTTTTTAATGACCATTCAAAAGTTTGCAGTTCCGATGATTGCAAGTCCAATATAGCATTATTAATTTCTTCAAAAATATCTAATCCCATTTATTCACCTTTTTTGAGTCGTGCTTCGGCTGCTTCCCTAATAATTTCACTACGTGCATTTTCCTTGAGTCCCTCTAATAGCGAAGAAATTATTGGATTATTAATTTCATCTCCTGCTATTGAATCAAGACCATAATTATATTCCTGAATGGCTGATTCAATACTCAAAGGGTCAAATGGATCAAATTTAAGATTAATTGGTTGCGCCTCTAATTCGTTAAGTATCAGTTCTAGCTTATTGAGATTTTTCAAAAGAGATTTCATTTCAAATCCTTTGAGTTAAAAATATAATGATTATAGGATATATAAGGTTGGAGCATGCCCCAACATTCTTATATTTCACAAAATCTGTTGGATCGAGACCCAATCTACGGCTAGATAGTTGGCAAAGGCCGTCTGAAAACACGTTTCAGACGGCCTTTCCACATCAAGCCAGCTTCGCGCCGACCCAATCTTTCACGCTCTCAATCATCGCGGGCAGTTTCTCGACATCGCTGCCGCCGGCCTGTGCCAAGTCCGGTCTGCCACCGCCTTTGCCGCCGACTTGTTCGGCTGCAAATTTAACCAGATCGCCTGCTTTGACTTTGGCAGTCAACGGTTTGGATACGCCTGCGCACAGGGAAACTTTGCCGTCGTTTACTGCGGCGAGTAATACGATGGCTTGTTCTGATTTGCCGGTCAAGTCGGTCACGATTTCGCGCAGGGCTGCGGCATCGGCTTCGATTTGGGCGGCAACGAGTTTGGCTGCGCCCAAGTCTTTTGCGTTGTCCAAGAGTTTGGCGCCTGCGTGGACGGCGAGTTCGGCTTTGGCGCGTGCCAATTCTTTTTCCAATGCTTTGGCGTGTGCCGCGCCTGCTTGGATTTTCGCCAGTACGTCTTTTTCGGTTTGGGCTTTGGTTTCGGCAATGATGTCTTTAACCAAACGCTCTTGATCTTGCGCCCATTTGAGTGCGTTCAGGCCGGTGATGGCTTCGATACGGCGTACGCCTGCGGCAATACCGCCTTCGCTGATGATTTTGAAGAGGCCGATGTCGCCGGTGCGTGAAACGTGTGTACCGCCGCACAATTCGGTAGAGAAACCGCCCATTTGCAGTACGCGTACTTCGTCGCCGTATTTTTCGCCGAAGAGCATCATGGCGCCGGTTTTTTGGGCATCCTCCATGCTCATAATGGCGGCGTTGACGGCAACGTTGGCCAAAATGGCTTCGTTGACGCGGCGTTCGACTTCGGCGATTTCTTCGGAAGTTACTGCTTGAGGATGGGAAATGTCGAAACGGGTGGATTCGGCGGTAACTAAAGAGCCTTTTTGTTCAACGTGTTCGCCCAATACATCGCGAAGGGCTTTGTGCATCAAGTGGGTCGCGCTGTGGTTGCGCATATTGGCATTGCGGATTTCGTCATCCACTTTGGCGGTAACGCTGTCGCCGACTTTCAGACGGCCTGAAGTTTGTACGCCGAATTGACCGAATACGGCCGCTTTGATTTTTTGGGTATCGCGTACTTCAAAGCGGTTTTCGCCTGCGAAGATATAGCCGACGTCGCCGACTTGACCGCCGGATTCTGCATAGAACGGGGTAAAGTCGATAACGATGGCACCTTCGTCGCCTTCGTTCAATTCGTTGACTTGCTCGCCGTCTTTGTAGAGGGCGAGGACTTTGGATTCGGTTTGGCGTTCGCTATAACCTTTAAACTCGGTGTCCTGACCTTCGTAAGGCAGTTGGGCGTTGGCTTTGAAGCTTTGTGCGGCGCGTGCGCGTGCGCGTTGGGCTTCCATCTCACGCTCGAAGCCTGCTTCGTCCAAGTCGATGCCCAGTTCGCGCGCCATGTCGGCGGTTAGGTCGTAGGGGAAACCGTAGGTGTCGTAGAGTTTGAAGATGTGTTCGCCGCCGATAACGAGTTTGCTGTTGGCGATGTTGTCCATCAAGTAGGTGTTCAAGGCTTCGGCAAACGGTTTTTCCGCGTCGGGAATATGGGCGGTTTCCAAAGCAGCCTGCAAATCGATATACATGCCTTCGTTCAGGCTGCCTGAAACTCGAGGACGGATAACGATTTGCTTTTTGCCCGGAGTAACACGGGAAGCGGCGGTAAATTCCACACCATCTGCAGTTTTCAATGTCAGTGGTTTGCCCACACCGTCTTGCGGCAGCAGGCTTTCCAGTTTCAGGAATTTCATGCCGTTGAGCACTTGGTTGAACAAGCCCATGCCTTTTTCCAGCGTTTCGCCGAAGCGGCTTTCTTCCGCGCGCAAGGCTTCCATAATCTGTGTCTGTTTCTCTTTCAACTCAGGATACGCATCACCCATTACTTTGACTAAATCGGGCACAAGTTTGTAGAAAAACGCCTGTTTCTGACCGAGTTTGTAACCGTGGCGTACAGCGCGGCGGATAATGCGGCGCAATACGTAGCCGCGGCCTTCGTTGGAAGGCAATACGCCGTCTGCAATCAGGAAGGAGCAGGAGCGGATGTGGTCGGCGATGACTTTCAGGCTGGGTTCTTCCATGCTGAATGGCGCGCCGGTTTCGCGGGCAACGGCTTTGAGCAGGTCTTGGAACAAGTCGATTTCGTAGTTGCTGTGAACATGCTGCATGACGGCGGCCATACGCTCCAAGCCCATGCCGGTATCGACGGAAGGCTTAGGCAGCGGATTCATATTGCCTTGTTCGTCGCGGTTGAACTGCATGAATACGCAGTTCCAAATTTCGATCCAGCGGTCGCCGTCTTCTTCAGGGCTGCCCGGAATGCCGCCCCAGATTTCTTCGCCGTGGTCGTAGAAAATTTCGGAGCAAGGGCCGCAAGGGCCGGTGTCGCCCATTTGCCAGAAGTTGTCGGATGCGTATTTCGCGCCTTTGTTGTCGCCGATACGGACGATGCGCTCGGCAGGCATGCCGATTTCGTTCAACCAAATGTTGTAGGCTTCGTCGTCTTCTGCGTAAACGGTCGCCAAGAGTTTTTCTTTAGGGATATTCAACCATTCGGGAGAAGTCAGGAATTCCCAAGCGAAGTGGATCGCGTCGCGTTTGAAGTAGTCGCCGAAGGAGAAGTTACCCATCATTTCAAAGAAGGTGTGGTGGCGGGCGGTGTAGCCGACGTTTTCCAAGTCGTTGTGTTTGCCGCCTGCGCGTACGCATTTTTGCGCGGTAGTGGCGCGGTTGTAGGGGCGTTTGTCAAAGCCGAGGAATACGTCTTTAAATTGGTTCATGCCTGCGTTGGTAAACAGCAGGGTCGGGTCGTCGTGTGGCACGAGCGAGGAGGAGCGGACGATGGTGTGGCCTTTAGATTCGAAAAATTTTAGGAATTTTTGGCGTAGTTCGGTGGTTTTCATAATGTCTCGATAAATTTTTTACAAGGATTTCAGACGGCCCGGACGGCGCGTTGCGATTAAAAACGAATGGGCGTTATCTTACCGCAAAACCATATTTCAAGCTATCGGCAGAAAGGTTTTAAGTTGGCTGCAACCTATCTTTCAGACGGCCTTAAGCGGGACGATATCTTTTAACAATGAAGCCTATCCGCTCGGGCTTGCCTGCTTTATAATGCCTCTCTATTTTCAACCGGATACGCAAGGAATGATAATGACCAAACATCTGCCCCTCATCGTACTGACTGCGCTGGCGCTGGCCGGCTGCGGCGGCTCGGACAAAACTTCTGCCGACAAGGCGGCTCAAACCGATAATCAAAAGGTATTGAGCATTTACAACTGGTCGGAATATGTCGATCCCGAGACGGTTGCCGCGTTTGAGAAAAAACACGGTATCGCAGTAACTTACGATGTATATGACAGCGATGAAACGCTGGAAAGCAAGGTATTGACCGGCAAGTCGGGTTACGACATCGTGGGTCCTTCCAATGCGTTTGTCGGTAGGCAGATTAAGGCAGGTGCGTATCAAAAAATCGACAAATCCCTTATTCCCAACTATAAAAACTTGAATCCACAACTGATGAAGCTGATGGAAGGTGTCGATCCGGGGCATGAATATGCCGTTCCGTTTTATTGGGGTACTAACACCTTCGCTATCAATACCGAGCGTGTGAAAAAGGCTTTGGGCACGGATCAGCTGCCGGACAATCAATGGGATTTGGTGTTTAACCCCGAATACACGTCCAAACTCAAGCAATGCGGCATCAGCTATTTGGACAGCGCGGCGGAAATTTATCCTATGGTGTTGAACTATATGGGTAAAAATCCAAACAGCAGCGAAACGGCTGATATTAAGGCGGCTACGGAAGTCTTGAAGAAAAACCGTCCGTACATCAAGCGGTTTACCTCGTCCGGTTTTATCGATGATTTGGCACGCGGCGATACTTGTGTAACGATTGGTTTTGGCGGTGATTTGAACATTGCCAAACGCCGTGCGGAAGAAGCAGGCGGCAAGGAAAAAATCCGTGTGATGATGCCGAAAGAAGGCGTGGGGATTTGGGTGGATTCGTTTGTGATTCCGAAAGATGCCAAACATGTGGCCAATGCCCATGCATATATCAATGATTTCTTAGATCCTGAAGTTGCGGCGAAAAACGGCAATTTTGTTACTTATGCGCCGTCCAGCAAACCGGCTCAAGAGCTGATGGATGAAGAGTTTAGAAACGACAATACGATTTTCCCGACTGATGAAGATTTGAAAAACAGCTTTATCATGGTACCTATCCAACCGGCGGCGTTGAAATTTATGGTCCGCCAATGGCAAAGCGTGAAAGCAGGGACATAAGCTGATTTAAACGTATTAAGGCCGTCTGAATGGTGTAACCGAAATCCTTAATTTCATTTTACGGCTGTTCAGACGGCCTTTGTTTTGTGTCAGATTGGCTTGGGTAAGGTTTAAAAACAAAGGGCGTGTCTATCAATCACGCCCTTTGTGTTTGTTTCAGACGGCCTTAGAATTTCACGCCTTTATGCAGGGCAACGATGCCTGCGCTCATGTTGTGGTAATCCACGCTGTCGAAGCCTGCATCCAGCATCATTTGCTTCAAGGTTTCTTGGTCGGGGTGCATACGGATGGACTCGGCGAGGTATTGGTAGCTGTCGGCATCTTTGGCAATCAGTTTGCCCATAATCGGCAACAGTTTGAAAGAGTAGAGGTCGTACACGCCTTCCAAAGGTTTGTACACTTTGGAGAATTCCAACACCAGCAGGGTGCCGCCCGGTTT
>NZ_JBQCWY010000108.1:0-8122 GCF_051956955.1 Neisseria sp. P0021.S005
CCTGAATGCCGTATCTGCTTTTCCGCCACTGACGACGACCGCATCAACGGAAGCCAACCGAGACAAAGGTTCGCGCAAGCTGCCGTTGGGCAGTAAATCCAAATTGGTACGTCCTGTATCTGCCGCCGGGAATACGGCAATTTCCATATCGCGTTGCAAGGCATAATGTTGCAAGCCGTCGTCGGTCACAATCAATTCAAGCTCCGGATGCGCCGCAAGCAATGCCCTGCCTGCTTCTGCGCGGCTGCTACCTACCGCCGTCGGCGCACCGGTTTGGCGAAACAGCAATAAAGGCTCGTCGCCTGCATCTGCCGCACTGCTAGCTGTATTCAATACATGAACCGCCTTGCTCTTGCGCCCGTAACCTCGGCTGATGATGCCGACCTTAATGCCCTTTTCCTGCAAATCCGACACCAGCGCGGCGACTATCGGCGTTTTCCCTGTTCCGCCTGCATGGATATTGCCGACCACCACCACAGGCACTGGCAATTTTTCGCTTTTCAGACGGCCTGAAACAAAATCATCGCGCCGTTTCGCCGCAATTTTGGCAAACAGCTTGGATAAGGGTTTCAGCAGCAAAGACAAAAACGGATTGGGGGATTGCCAATGGCGTTCGATAATTTGGTGGAGTTTGGGCATACGCACGGCTTTTGAGGCGAAAATCAAACGATAATATAACACAAGCCCGCCCAGACAAGGCCGTCTGAACATGCAGCTTTGATAATATTAAAACAAAGGGCGCAAGTTTCATGAAAACGAATACAACGAATCGCTCTAAAACCCTTATAATTCAACTTTCCTAAATTTTTCCTGTTTCGCAATGTCCGAACTTTTCGCGCCCTCCTCCATTTCCGTATCCGAACTCAACGCCCTCGCCAAAGCCTTGCTGGAAGACCATCTTGCAGGCTTGTGGATTGCCGGTGAAGTATCCAACCTGACCCGTGCCGCCAGCGGACATTATTATTTCTCGCTCAAAGACAGCCGCGCGCAGGTGCGTTGCGCCATGTTTAAGGGTGCGGCCATGCGCTTGGCGAAGCCTTTGAAAGAAGGCGACCATATCGAAGTATCAGGGAAAATCAGTATTTACGAAGCGCGGGGCGAATTTCAGATTACCGTAAACGAAGTACGGCTCAAAGGCTTGGGGCAGCTTTACGAAGCCTATGAGCGATTGAAGGCGCAGTTACAGGCGGAAGGCGCGTTTGCGGCGGAACGCAAGAAACCTTTACCTGCCCGTCCGCAATGTATCGGCATCGTAACCAGTCTGGCGGCGGCGGCTTTGCGCGATGTCGTGACCACCTTAAACCGCCGCGCACCCGAAATCCCCGTTATCGTTTATCCGACGCCCGTACAAGGCACAGGCAGCGAGTTGCAAATTGCCCAAGCGATTAAAACCGCTTCGCAACGCGCCGAATGTGACGTGCTGATTGTCTGCCGTGGCGGCGGCAGCATTGAAGACTTATGGGCGTTTAATGAAGAGCCGGTCGTACGCGCCATTGAGGCCTGCGCAATTCCCGTTGTCAGCGGCGTAGGACACGAAACCGATTTCACACTCGCCGATTTCGTCGCCGACGTACGCGCACCGACACCGACCGGCGCAGCAGAATTGGTCAGCCCCAACCGCCAAGAATCGCTACTTCGTCTAGCCCAAGCGCAAGGCCGTCTGAAAACTGTTTTGGAACAACGCTATTTCGATGCCAGCCAAAAACTCGACTGGCTCGCACGGCAAATCCGTCATCCGCGCCAAAAACTTGACGATCAGCGCGCTTCAATCAGCAAGCTGGCGCAAATGCTGTCTTACTCGATGACGCAAAACATCCGCGCCCATACCGCCCGTTTTGAACGCCAAACCCAAACCCTGAAACATTGCCGTCCTGATGTTTCCGTTTACAAAAACAACATAACCCACTTTCAGACGGCCTTGTCGCATTCCTTCCGCCAGCTGCTTGCCCACCGCCGTCAAAGCCTGACCGCCCAAGCCGCATTGCTCGAAGCCGTATCTCCACAGCATATTCTGGAGCGAGGTTTCTCCGTCGTCAAAAACACACGCGGACAAGTCATCCGCAATGCCGATACATTGAAACAAGGACAGAAACTGCACATCACTTTTGCCGACGGCGAAACCGACGTACGCGTGACCAAAGAGCAGGCGCAGGGTGAGTTGTTTGACTGATGGAATAAAGGCCGTCTGAAACTTTATGCCGATAAAGTGAAACTATGCCTGCCTTTTAAAAATCCTTAACCTGCCAATGCGGTATAATGCCTCATCTGCACACGCAGCATATACGGAAACATTATGGACAACGCACAAAATACAGAAAATCCGATTCCTCCACGCAACTCCATCCGCAAAAACAGCATTTACCTGCTGCCCAATTCCTTTACCATCGCCGCGCTGTTTTGCGCGTTCTTCGCCATTACCCAGTCCATGCACGGACGTTATGAAACAGCGGCGATTGCAGTTTTCCTTTCCATGCTACTCGACGGCATGGACGGACGCGTAGCGCGGCTGACCAACAGCCAAAGCGCGTTCGGCGAACAGCTCGACAGCCTTGCCGATATGGTCAGCTTCGGCGTGGCACCTGCCCTAATTGCCTACAAATGGCAACTTTGGCAGTTTGGCAAAATCGGCTATTCCGTCGCCTTTATCTACTGCGCCTGCGCCGCCCTGCGTTTGGCGCTGTTCAACACGCTTATCGGCAAAGTCGATAAACGCTGGTTTATCGGCGTTCCAAGCCCGACCGCCGCTGCGTTGATTGTCGGCCTGATTTGGGTCAATCACAGCATCGAACGTTTCCCCGGCGTGCATTGGTGGGCATTGGGTATCACCCTGTTTGCCGGCATTTCCATGATTGTGCAGATTCCGTTTTGGAGCTTCAAAGAAATCAACATCCGCCGCCAAGTGCCGTTTATGGGCATGGTGTTGGCCGTGTTGGTATTACTGCTCATCAACTGGAAGCCTTCGCTCGTCCTCTTCCTGTTTTTCCTCGGTTACAGCCTGTCCGGTTATGTGATGGCAGTCATCCGTTGGTTTAAAAAACGCCATAAAACTCACAAACACGACAAGGCCGTCTGAAATGTGGTCTTGGGACATCATCCTTTCCCTGCTCGCCGTTGGCAGCGCGGCGGGCTTTATTGCCGGACTATTTGGCGTAGGCGGTGGTACGTTGATCGTCCCCGTCGTCTTATGGGCATTGCAACTGCAAGGCATAGGCGGCCACCCCTATGCCCAGCATCTTGCCATCGGCACTTCCTTTGCCGTAATGGTGTTTACCACCTTCTCCAGTATGTACGCCCAGCATAAAAAACACGCCATCGATTGGGCAACCGTCCGCCAGATGACGCCGGGCATGATACTCGGCGTACTCCTCGGCGCGGCAACGGCAAAATATATGCCGACGCTGGCTTTGCAGGTTTTCTTTATTGCATTTCTTGCCTTTATCGCCCTCAAAACCCTACGCGATTCCAAACCCAAACCTTCACGCACCCTGCCTGCCCTCCACGGCCTGACAGCCGTCGGCACGCTTTTTGGGGCGGCTTCGAGTTGGGTCGGTATCGGGGGCGGTTCGCTATCCGTTCCATTCCTGCTGTATTGCAACTTTCCGGCGCACCGTGCCATCGGCACATCTTCAGGTCTGGCATGGCCGATTGCGATTGCCGGCACCATCGGCTATTTTGCCAACGGTTTGCATATTGCCAACCTGCCTGAAGGCGCGGCAGGCTTTATCTATCTTCCGGCTGTGGCCATATTGAGCATTGCCACCATCCTCTTTGCTCCGCTCGGCGTAAAAACGGCGCACAAGCTGCCCGCCCGAAAACTCAAAATCGCTTTCGGCATTATGTTGCTGCTGATTGCCGCCAAGATGACTTGGAATTTGATACATTAAATCTTTCTTGTGAAAAGGCCGTCTGAAAATCTTTCAGACGGCCTTTTTGATTGCAAAGCAACAAACTAAATAAAACCTTTTTACCTTACCCGATTTGCCCCATCGCAAATACAGCCAAGCGCCATATCGCCCATCCTGCCACCAACAATCCGGCGCACAAACGAACCATGCGTTTTTGCAGAAAGGTTTTCAACTGCGCGGCAAATATGCCCATCGCAAGCAGGTTCGGCAAGGTCCCCAATGCAAACGCCAGCATATACAGCCCGCCGTGCAAAGCATTACCGCTGCCCAAGGCATACAAAGACGCGCTGTATACCAAACCGCAAGGCAGCCAGCCCCAAAGCACGCCCACGCCAAAACAGGCTGGCACAGATTTAATCGGCAGCAATTTGTTCAGTAAAGGATTCAGGCGTTTCCATATCGGTTTGCCGATGCCTTCGATTTTGGTTGCGGCAGTCGAAATACCGGCAAGATACAGACCGAGCAAAAGCAGCAAGACATTGGCAGCAATATACAAACCGTTTTGAACCGCGCGCGTATCGTCTAAGGAAATGCCGACCTGCCCGACCAAGCCGACCAACAGGCCAATGACGACATAGCTGCTGATGCGCCCCAAGTTCAACAATACAATCAGCCCGATTCGGTTTAAATGTGGCGGTAGCTGCAAAGCAAATGCGCTGCTCAATCCGCCGCACATGCCGACGCAATGCGTTCCGCCGAAAAAGCCGAGTAGAAAAAGAGTAAGAAATGTGATTTCTTGATTCATGATTTTTAATGATTCAAACGAATGGATGAGGCCGTCTGAAACTTTTCAGACGGCCCTAAGAATGCAGGACAGGCTTTGCCGCCCATCCTTTTCACGCTTTAGAAAAGCAATTAACTGCGTGCGCGTACGTCAAATGCCTGACGCAAACCTTCGCCGATCATGACCAGCAAAAGCAGCATTACCGTCAGTGTAGCAACGGCAGACATGCCAATCCACCATGCGTCCAAGTTGTCTTTGCCTTGCGCCAGCAACTCACCCAAACTTGCCTGTGAGGCAGGTACGCCCAAGCCCAAGAAGTCCAAACTGGTCAGGGCAAGTACGGCGCCAGAAATACGGAAAGGCAGGAAGGCCAATACCGGCGTCAAGCTGTTGGGCAGGATATGGCGCCACATGATTTCACGGTTGCCCACACCCATCGCGCGCGCCGCCAAAACATAATCGGCCTGACGGTTTTTCAAAAACTCGGCGCGGACATAGTCGGACAAGCCCATCCAGCCGAAAAGCGACAGCAACACCAGCAAAATCAACAGTCCCGGATTAAAGAACGAAGACAGGATAATCAGGAGGTACAGCTCCGGCATACCGCCCCAAACCTCGATAAAACGCTGCATCAGAAGGTCGGTTTTACCGCCGAAATAACCCTGCACCGCGCCTGCAACCACGCCAATAACGGTAGTCACCACGGTCAACACCAAGGCAAACAACAGCGAATCACGGAAACCGTAAACCAAGCGCGCCAGCAGGTCGCGGCCACGGTCGTCCGTTCCCAAGATATGCCGTTCGGACGGTTTGGCCGGATCGGGTACCGTATCAAAATCGTTCAAGGTATCGGCATCGTAAGGATTGGGCAGGTAAAAGGCAAAATTGCCGTCTGAAGTAATGTTGTGGCGGATAAGCGGATCCAGATAATCCGCCGGCGTATCGAAATCGCCGCCAAATGTGGCTTCGTTGTATTCGTTTACCAAGGGGAAGAAATACTCGCCCTGATAACGTATCCACAAAGGTTTGTCGTTGCTCCACAAAGGTGCAAGCAAAGTGACGACAAACAAAACGGCCAAAATCCGCAAAGCCAACCAACCGCGCTTATGCTGTTTAAAGGCTTGCCAAGTAGGGTTTGAAGTAGATTTTTTCTTTTTCATGGTTCGAAACATTCTTTAATAATAGATTGAAGATATTTTCAGACGGCCTTATTTCTGTCCGCCAAAGTGAATGCGCGGATCGACCCACGAATACGAAATATCTGACACCAATTTAGCCAACAACCCCATCAGCGTGAACACGTACAGCGTACCCATTACGACAGGATAATCACGTTTCATCACTGCCTCGTAAGACAGCAAACCCAACCCGTCCAGCGAGAACAACGTTTCAATCAACAGGCTTCCGGTAAAGAATGCGCCGATAAATGCGGCCGGGAAACCGGTAATCAGAGGAATCATGGCGTTGCGGAAAATATGTTTCCACAAAATCTGCTTCTCAGGCAAGCCCTTGGCTCGCGCGGTATAAACATATTGACGGCGGATTTCTTCAAGGAATACGTTTTTCGTCAATACGGTCATTACCGCCAAGTTGCCTGCTACCGAAGCGGTAATCGGCAAGGCCATATGCCACAAATAATCTTTGACTTTACCTGCCCAAGAGAGTGTATCGAAATCATCGCCGACCAAGCCGCCCTGTGGGAACCAGGCAAAAAAGCTGCCACCGCCAAACAACACCAGCAACACCAAGCCCAAGACAAACGGCGGTACGGTATAGCCGACCAAAATGATCATACCCGTAACCGTATCAAACCGGCTGCCATCCCTGACCGCCTTGGCAATACCCAACGGAATACATATCAAATAAGTTAGGAAGAATGTCCACAAACCCAAACTCATCGATACCGGCATTTTCTCTTTTACCAACTCAAATACGGTTTGGTGGTGGAAAAAGCTCTCGCCCAAATCAAAACGGGCGAATTTCCATACCATATCGACAAAACGCGTCACAGGCGGCTTGTCGAAACCGTATAAAGCATTCAGAGCAGCCAAATCTTCCGCACTGATGCGGTTGCCGTTTTTAGCCAAAGTTCCAGGCATACTGCGTCCTGCTGTTTCGCCGCCAACCGCGCCCTGCGTCAGCTGCTGAACCATCTGTTCCACCGGACCGCCGGGAACAAACTGAATGACGGCGAAGGTAATCGCCAAAATCCCCAACAACGTGGGAATCAAAAGGAGCAAACGATGAAAGATATAACGCCACATGATAAAGTGTTCCTCTATTTTTTGATTTGAAGGCCGTCTGAAACCACTGACCTCAGACAGCATATAGTAACGGATTAATAAGCGTTTGGCCGATTATTTACTTCTCTAAGGCCTCCTGCAATTTCTTCTCAATTAAATCCGCGTCAAACGATTTGGCAATCAGCTCAAAGCGCGAGTCACGGCGCCACGAAACTTGGTTTGCGCCCCATTGACCGTCCACCCAGTTGAGCCATACCCATGTACCGAGCACTTGGAACACGCCTTTGGCGCGCACAAGGCCGTCTGTAAATTTAGGCAGGTCGTTGAAGAAATCGGTCAGTTTTTCACCGTCGAAATCACGTCCGGCAGGAAACGTGAAGCCTTGAGACTGGAAGCCCATGGTGTTGTCCGGCAGGGCTTTAAGGCGGTAGCGCGATTTTTCGACAACGGGAATATCAAGCCATTGGATGTCGAGTTGCGCATTTTGAACTTCAACCACTTTGGCTTTAGGCGGGAACAGCTTGGCCGCTTTATCGTGAAACTCGGCCAGCTGCTCGGGCGTGCACAAGTCTGTTTTGCTGGCGACCAATACGTCGCAAATGCCGATTTGGTCTTTATACAAGGCTTGTTGAGCGTAATCGGGATTAATGAATTGGCGTGGATCGACAACGGTAAAAACAGCGCCGATTTCCAACATGCTGTCGAGTGGCTTGGCTTTCAATTCGTCGATAACACTGGCGGCGTGCGCCAGGCCGCTGGCTTCAATCATCAAGCGGTCGGGTTGGGCATCGCGCAGCATTTTTTGTACGGTCGTACCCATTTGTGCGCCGGCAGTACAGCACAAACAGCCGCCGGCGATTTCTGCGACGGGAATGCCGTTGTCGCTCAAGACAGCGCCGTCAATGCCGATTTCGCCAAATTCGTTGACGATGATGACCCATTTTTCATTCGGATCTTTTTGCGCCATCAGACTTTTGAGTGCGGTGGTTTTGCCTGTTCCGAGGAAGCCTGAAATCAGGTGGACTTTAGTCTTTTTTACTTCTGACATTTTTTACAAATTCCTGTTAAAACAACATGTTCTTCTTTTAATGAGAAACCGGTTTCGGCCACGCCTGCACGCAATGCCGCCCATTCTTGGCTCAAGGTCTGCTCATCTGCCGTACCGCATTCGGTACAAACCAAAATAAACGCGCTGTGGTGCGCTTCGGCTTCTTCGTGGTCATGGCAATGGTCATTGCACTCGTGCTGCG
>NZ_JBQCWY010000109.1:0-8070 GCF_051956955.1 Neisseria sp. P0021.S005
GCAGCTTCGTAGAGGGCATACCATTTTTCATGTTTGCCGCCCGGCAGGAAGTGCGGTTCGATTTTTTCAAGAAAATGTTTCAAGCCCATAATCAGCCTTCCTTCTCAATGGTTTCCAGCACCTTGCGCAACAGCGGGCCGTATTCGTATTTGCCCGGGCAGACGAAGCTGCACAAAGCGAGGTCTTCTTCGTCCAATTCCAAGCAACCCAGTGCCTGAGCGCTGTCAGTATCGCCGACGATTAAATCGCGCAGGAGCAGGGTAGGCAGGATATCCAAGGGCATTACGCGCTCGTAAGTGCCGATCGGTACCATGGCGCGGTCGCCGCCGTTGACGGCTGTGTTGAACTTGAAGAGTTTGTTTTTCAGGAAATGGCCGAGGGTTGTGCGCGTGATGGAGTATTTGTCCGGTTGTGGCGCAACCCAGCCGAACAGCTCTTTGCTGCGGCCTTCTTCGATAACGGAAATCTGATTGTGGTAGCGGCCGAGGTAATCGTGCGCGCCTTGTGCAATCGCGCCGTTCAATACCGAGCCGGAAATCACGCGGTTGTCTGCGTCAACCAATTCGCCCGCAGTAATTTGTGATACTTTCGCACCCAAAACGGTACGCAAGAGACGCGGTTTGTTGACTTGAGAGCCACCCAAGGCAATCACGCACTCGGTGTTCAGACGGCCTGTTGCAAACAAACGGCCAATGGCAATCACATCTTGATAATTGATGGTCCAAACGGTTTTGTTCGCACCGACTGGCTCGATGAAATGAATGTGCGTGCCACTCAAACCGGCAGGGTGCGGACCGCCAAATTCATGTGTTTCGATGTTGGCAGCGTTTTCAGACGGCACATCTGCGCCGGCTGCTTTACACACATGGATTTTACGCTCGGTCAGGCGGCTTAATACCAACAGGCCGCGTTTGAAATCTTCGGCGGCTTCTTTGATAATGACCGTAGGGTCGGCAGCCAGCGGATTGGTGTCCATCGCATTGACGAAGATGGCGAACGGCTCGGCATCGACGGCAGGGATTTTGCTGAACGGACGGGTGCGCAGCGCAGTCCACAAACCGGATTGAATCAGGTTGCGGCGTACTTCTTCGCTGCTCAATTTTGCCAGCGCTTCAGGTGCATAGCGTTCGAACTCGATTTCGTCGTTGCCTTCAACGGCAATCACGACTGACTGAAGTACGCGCTTTTCGCCACGGTGAATCGCGGCGATTTTGCCTGAAGCCGGAGCGGTAAATACTACGCCCGGATTCTTTTTGTCTTCAAACAGCACTTGGCCTTTTTTGACGGCTTCGCCTTCCTTGATTTTCATCGAGGGGCGCATGCCGACATATTCTTCGCCAAGCAACGCGACTTCGGTAATGGCCGGGCCGTCATAAATGACTTGCTCCGGTCTGCCTGCGATAGGCAGGTCTAAGCCTTTTTTTATCTTAATCATAAGGATGCGTTACTTTTTGGTGGGTTGAGATTCGGATGTCGGATTGTTTTTTCAGACGGCATGTAATGCTTTGAAACAAAGGATGGGCCGTCTGAAAAAAGCAGAGGTTTGCTATAAAAACAACGAATAAACGCAAACAACAAAGCTTTAGATTTTATCAGGTATAGGCTGTTTTATGTCAGTTTTACGCTTATTTTTACGGGAAAAGTGGGAAAAAAGTAGGAATGTGTAATCGAATGTTAAGGGAAATAATTTTTAACTGTTTGATATTTAAACGCTATATTTGATGATATAGCTGAAAATAAAAAAGGCCGTCTGAGTTTCAGACGGCCTTTAAGTTTAAAAGAGCTGCCAAACGAAGAAAATCATCGTATGCAGGGCAAACAGCGGTACCAATACAATTACCGACCATGCCATATAGCCGAAGAAGGAAGGCATCGGTACGCCGCGTTGTTCGGCAATGGCTTTGACCATGAAGTTCGGCGCATTACCGATATAAGTGAGCGCGCCCATAAATACGGAACCCATGGATACTGCCAGCAATGAATGGAATAGGTGGCCTGTCATCAAGGCTTGGGCATCGCCACCGGCCATATTGAAGAACACCAAATAAGTCGGCGCGTTATCCAAGAATGCCGACAAAATGCCGCTCATCCAGAAATACATCACATTAATCGGATTGCCTGCTGCGTCGTGAACCAAAGAAACAACGGAAGCCAATGCACCTGTTTCGCCGGCTTTCAAAATCGCCAAAACAGGCGAAATGGTAATGAAAATACCCAAAAACAGTTTGCCCACTTCGGCAATCGGCTCGAAGTTGAACTCATTGCCTGCGCGTACCTGTTTGGGCGTGATAATCCAAGATACGGCGGTCAAAGCCAGCAAAATGCCATCGCGCATCAGGTTTTGCAAAGCGTAATGGCTGCCCAAGATTTCAAAGCCCGGATGATTTGGTTTCCACAAACCGGACAGCAAAACCGCACCGACTACGCCGGCCAGTAACAGGAAATTCCATTTGCCGTAAATTTTGATTTTTTCTTCTTTATCGGAAGGAGCGGGAGCAAGGTGCTCGCTTTGTTCACGGTTGAAGTGTTGGCTGTCGATGATGTAGAAAACGGCTAGCAAAATCACAGAACTGATTAATACAGGCATCAGCATGTGTTTGACCGTCCACATGAAATCTACGCCTTTCAGGAATCCTAAGAACAGCGGAGGATCACCTAAAGGAGTCAGACCGCCGCCGATATTTGCTACCAAGAAAATGAAGAAAATCACGATGTGAACGCGGTAGTGGCGTTTATGGTTGGCTTTCAAAAGCGGACGAATCATCAACATCGCCGCGCCTGTTGTCCCCATGATGGAAGACAAAGCCGTGCCGACTGCCAACAGGGTTGTATTCAATTTAGGTGAGCCGTGCAAATCGCCGCTGACAAAAATACCGCCTGAAATGGTATAGAGCGCTAAAAGCAGCAGGATAAAGGGGATATATTCTTCAACCAACGCATGGGCAACGGTATGTACGCCGGCTCCGAAACCAAAGGTGATGATAAACGGCGTTAAAAACAGCAGCGTCCAAAACGCTGTAATTTTGCCGAAGTGGTGGTGCCAAATATGGGAGAAAAACAGAGGTCCGAGTGCAATGGACAAGAGAATCAGTGCAAACGGCAGACCCCAAAGCAGGCTTGCGGATGAGCCGTCAAAATCGGATGCCGCAGCAGGAAAGGCGGCAAGAAGCAGTAAAAATGAGAGAGAGCGCATAGTATTTCCTTTTTATTCTGTTGCACCGTGAGGAACTTCGTTGAGAAAGCACGGCGGTGAAATATTCAGGCCGTCTGAAAATATCCAGACGAACTGCGCGGTTGTGTCAGGGGAAAGTATAACGCAAAGCAAGTGTTAAGGGACGGTTTAGAGTGTTGGAATCAAAAGAAATGTTGATACAAATAAAGGAATCAAAATGAGTAGAATAGTTGGAGGTAGTAAAAAAATGGTTTTGAAACAGGAGTTTGAAATATCGGAAATAATGCTATCGAAAAAATACTTTGAATTAATTTTAGCTAAAATTTACATTTAATTGAATAAATGGAGGCCGTCTGAAAAATGAGGGTCGAATAGGGTGTTTTGGTTCTTACTGATTGTTTTGATGGATAAATTGGGTATGAAAATAAAAAACAGGTAAGCGAAAATGCCCACCTGTTTTATTTTATGCCTCCGGCCGTAACCACATCCACACTGCCACGCAGCTACAGAAGATTGATGAAACGGCACCAATCCACCAGCGTTCTGGAAATTGCCAAAACATAAAAAGGCAAGAAATGGCCATCATGCCGATAGCGAAGAACTTTGCCTTGCGTGGCACAGCGCCGTTGTTTTCCCAGTTTTGTATGATCGGACCAAAGTGGCGGTGATGATACAGCCAATTGTGAAAGCGCGGAGAAGCTTTTGCCCAGCAGGCGGCGGTCAATAAAATGAAAGGCGTAGTCGGCAGTAATGGCAGGAAAATGCCGATAATGCCCAAGACGAGCGACAATGCGCCGCAAAAAATCAATAAATAGCGAACCATCTTCCCATCACCAATTATTTGTTTTCAGATGGCTTGTGATGTGGAAATGGACAACGTGGAATGTCTAATTTATCCCAGCCCTCATGCCCCATTTTTTCCAGCAGCGCGATATTGCGGTCAAAAATTGCCGAGGCATCGGGAAATGCTTCAGCCGCTTTGGCAATACTGTCTTCACGAATCAGGTGCAAGGTCGGGTAGGGCGAACGGTTGGTGTAGTTGCTGATGTCGTCGGCTTCTGTGCCTTCAAATTGAAAATCAGGATGGAACGGCGCAATTTGGACAATGCCTTCCAATTCGTTTTCAACAACGGCATCGTCGGCAATTTCCAGCATTTGGTTGAAGGTTTCAAAATCAGGGAACAGTGTCGGATGAACCAGTAAAGTGGTTTCCAATTCCGAAGCGGAAGTATTGCCCAGAAGCTGCAATTCACGATCCAAGTCTTCAAGAAAACCGTCCAAATGACGGGCTTTGCTGACAACGATGCGAACCAGGTTTTTAACGTGCGGCGCTTTGGCAAACGGGCAGAGATTCAGTCCAATAACGGCTTTTTCCAGCCATTGTTTGGTATGTTCTGAAACAGTATTGGTATCAAGATGGGCGGTGTCAGTCATAGTAAAAGCTTATGTGAATTATTCTTAAAAAGTATACAAGTGTATGGACGTGAAAGCAAACCATTGGAATTTAAAAGGCCGTCTGAACAACAGACGGCCTTTATCAGTTTCAAATCATCAATCCTGAACCAAATGAACCAAAGGCAGAGCGGTCGTGTTTTTAATTTCTTTCAACACAAAACTCGATTGCGCATCTTGCACGCCGTGGTGCGAAAGCAGCGTGTCCAAAACAAAATGGGAAAACGCGTTCATATCGGTAAAAAAGGCATGGAGCAGATAGTCGGTTTCACCCGTTAAAGCAAAGCAGCTCAATACTTCAGGCCAAGCGCGGACAGATTCGGAAAAATCCTCACGCGCATCTTTTGCCTTGCTAATCGATACACGGATAAAAGCCTGCAAGCCCAAGCCCAAAGATACGGGAGAAAGCTGGGCCGCGTATTTTTGAATAATGCCCGCATCTTCAAGCTGTTTGAGACGGCGCAGACAGGGAGAAGGGGAGAGCGCCACCTTTTCAGAAAGCTCAACATTGCTCAACCGCCCGTTTTCCTGCAAAACCTGCAGAATCTTTAAATCTGTTTTATCTAAATTCAGATGAGGCATGATGTTTCTCCCAATGTAGGCAATGTATGTTTTAAAAATGAAAAATGCTTAAAAATAAAGACTTGTATGGTTAAATTATATATTGAGTTCAGATGGGCGACAAATTGTCTTATCAGGAGTGTTGCGAATTTGTTTTATGTAGTTGTGAAAAGATGAAGGCCGTCTGAAACTAATCAAGATAAAAGTTTTATGTCATATTAGGATTGGATATAAAGAGGCCGTCTGAAAATGATTTCAGACGGCATTTATTTTCGTAATGTGATGATTCAGGCTCTTAATGACCTTGTTTTGGAGAGTTTTGTTCTTTTGATTTGTTCGTTTTCCGCGTTTGTATTTGGCTTTGTTTGGGGGTTTTCTTCGCAATGTATTTTTGTGTTTTGGGAAATAAGCTTACAAGCTTTGTTTGCAGGATACGGGAAGGAAGTGTGTATCCATGGTGCCACCGCAAGACCAAATTGTTGTACCTTTAGTACTACCTGTTTTTGCAAAACTTGGTGTCAAGTGGATTTCGGTATTCTTCACAGGAACAGCGGCTTGATTACCGATGGCGGCAACAATAGTGCCATTATCTTCAATACGGACAATCTTTACATAGTTACCGACTTTATTGTCGTCTGAAGCGAGTTGCTTGATATTGAGGTCAAGCGGCAAGCTGCCTTTATCCGCATAGGCTTCTTCGACGTAGCTTTTCATACTGCCTGCCAGCATAATGCCTTCTGCTACTTGTGCTCTGGCAACATAGTTTTGGTATGCGGGAAGAGCTGCTACTGCCAAAATGCCGATGATGCCGATAACAATCATCAACTCAATCAGGCTAAAGCCGGTTTGGGCGTTGCGTAGTTTTTTCATTTTTTGAGTATGTCGTTTTCTTATTTTTATTTTATAAAGCAAATCCCATAATTATTATGGGATTTGCTTTGAGTCGAATATCTTTTGTTAGATATTTAAATTAGATTAGCTAGCTTATTTTTTCGCAGCTGGGCGGCAAGAAGAAGGTAAGAATTTTGTATCTACACCTTTGGTTTTTCCTGGAGTACAAGTCCAAGTGAAGGAGCCTTTGGAGTTTGCTGCTTTATTAGTAATTTCGGGCGATAGAGAAATAGTTGCATTTTGGATATCTTTATTTACATCTTTATCTTTCATTGTTGCTGTCAGAACACCATCAGCTACATTAACTTTAGCAACGTATTTACCTTTAATATCAGTAGCCGCTGCAATACCTGCCGCTTTATTGTCTTTAGGCCAGTCACCTTTATCTGCATAGTATTCGACAATAGCAGACTTTTGACCTTCCATCAAAGTGATGGCTTCAGAAACTTGGGCACGTGCAGTGTAGTCTTGGTATGCAGGCAGGGCGATAACTGCCAAGATGCCGATAATCGCGATGACGATCATCAATTCGATCAGGGTAAAACCTTTTTGGATTGCTTTCATTGATTAAAACTCCAGTTTGAAAGTGTGAATAATTATGTTTAATTTAAGTAAAAAGTCCGTAATGTGCTTGGCACTATGTATTATGAGTAAACCATAAAGTAAGAAGGAATATACAGCTTCCGTCGGGCTTGCTGCTTTGAGGCTTGGGCCTTATCGGACGTGTTGTTTCAAGCAGTCTGTGTGCCAAGTGCGCAAAATTGATTAAAAAATTTATTTTTTATTTTTTGTTTATTGTTTTTATTGGGTTTATTTTTTAATTTTTAAGTTTTATGAGGTTTTGTTTGAAAGTTTCAGGATTTTAAGGAAATAGGGGGTTGACGTTTTTTGTCAGTTTTGTGTTTTTTGTGACAGGAAAGGGAGATAAGTTTGGGTGTGTGACGTTTTTTGTCAGAAATTAAGCTTGTTTAATAATATGTTAATTGATTTAGATGGGCGGTATCTTTATGGATTAATCGGTAAGTTTAATATTTTTTTATTTTATTTTTTTGTTTTTTATAGGTTTTATTTTGTATGCGTATTTTGTTTGAATACGGATAAGGAGAAAATTTGGAAGGAAGGATTTTTAAAGAGGGTTTGGTGTAATAGATGAATGAAAATTTGTTATTGGAATTATATTCATTTGAGTTATGATTTTGGAATGTAGTTTTATGTCAGAAGGAAGTTTTGGTTCGCATTTTAAGGCTTTGGATTTCTTGAGTGTTTTAGAAGGGTATATTCAGGATGTTTATATGTTTGGATGTGATTAGGGTGAGCAAAAATGCTCACCCTATGTTTTTAAGATGTTCAGACAGCCTTTATGGGGTCAAGACTTCGATCAATGCCTGTTTTAGGGTGTTTTGGGTTTGCGGGTCTTGGAGGGATGGGCTGTAGGTGATGAAGCTGTCCTCAATGCGCTGATCCAAGGTGGTGATTTTGGCGTAGCGCAGACTGATGTTGTGTGCGAAGAAGGTCTCGGCGATGTCGGCGAGGAGATGGGGGCGGTTGACGGCGGTGATGTCTATGGTGTGCCAGCCGGGATAATCTTCTTCGGGGGTGATGATTACGGTAGGCGGAATAGGAATATGGCGGATGCGGCGGCTGATGTGCGGGCGGCCGCTTTGTTTTTGGACGGTGGTATTGCCGTGGATGAAGCTGTTGAGTTCGGCTTCGAGTGCGCTTTGGCGGTCGGGATATTCTTCGGGCGGGAGATTGTCGGGAAGTTGCAGGATAAAGGTGTCGAGGATGTAGTCGTGCTCGGTAATGAAGGCGCGGGCGGCTTGGATGTCGAAACGGTGGCTGCTGAAGATGCGGCAGAGGCGTGCGAAGAGGCGGTCGCCATTGGGCATGAACACCATGACTTGAAGGCTGTTGCTTTGGGGAAGGATACGGCTGCGGACGGCCGGACTTTGGGTGTCGTAGGCGAGGTTTGCGGTGTGCCAGAGGATTTCCCG
>NZ_JBQCWY010000110.1:0-8028 GCF_051956955.1 Neisseria sp. P0021.S005
GCAGGCAGCCTCTACGAAACCGACCTGCGCCTGCGCCCCAACGGCGACGCCGGCTTCCTCGCCCACAGCATCGCCGCCTTCGAAAAATACCAGCGCGAAAACGCCTGGACGTGGGAACACCAGTCCCTCACCCGCGCCCGCTTCATCTGTGGCACACCCGAAATTCAGACAGCCTTCGACCGCATCCGCACCGAAATCCTCACCGCCGAACGCGACCAAACCGCCTTGTCAGGCGAAATCATCGAAATGCGTGAAAAAATGTTCCCTACCCATCCGCCGGTTGACAGCAACGTCAAATACGCGCGCGGCGGCGTGGTCGACGTCGAATTTATCGTCCAATATCTGATACTTGCCCATGCCCGCCAGTATCCGCAACTCCTCGATAATTACGGCAACATTGCCTTGTTGAACATCGCTGCCGACTGCGGCCTCATCGACAAAACTCTCGCCGAACAAAGCCGCACCGCCTACCGCTTCTACCGCCAGCAGCAACACAACACCAAACTGCGAGATGCCAAAAAAACCGAAGTAACGGACGAATTGCTGACCCACTACGACAACGTGCGAAAACTATGGCGGGAAGTATTCGGGGTAGAAGTGAAATTCGGATAAGCAGGCGGGCGTATTCAGCGTCAAAGCCTGCACGGCAACATAATTTACCGCTACAACAAACTCACTCTAAACATATAAGGAAAACCAACCATGAAGAAAATAGCACTGTTTTTAACGGTTTTACTGTCGTCGGCCGCAGCCCAAGCCGCTGATTACTTTTTGCCTTATACCGAATGCGATGGCTCTGCAAACGTTCGTGCCGCTCCTGATACACGCAGCAAAATCATGACCGTACTGGATTATGAAAGCAAAAAACATAAAATACTCAGTAAACAGGGTAAATGGTTTCATATTCAATTAGACGGACACCGTACAGGCTACGTCCATCAGAGCCAAGGCTTTATCGTGCACAATTATGTTGTCGCCAGCCCTGACGAATCGGCAAACGTCCGTAACAACAGCTACCCCGAAGAACCGATCAGGCAAGGCGAAATCATCAAAACACTCCCAAACGGAACACGTGTACAGATCGCCCCAGCCTTCAGAAAAGGCGACTGGTTGTGGTACAGCAATCAGGGAGCTCACACAGAAAAAGACGAGTATGGTCATCATATTTCGATTCAGGGTTATATCCATAAAAGTCAACTTCGACGCGTGGAGTAATAAACAAGCAATTTATCCGATAAAGCATACTTTCGGACATAAAGTAGATACTGTTTTGCCGAAGATATAAAAAAGGCCGTCTGAACTTTTCAGACGGCCTTTTATGGTATTTATTCTTCTTCCTGTTCTGCTTCTACCTCTGCAGGTTTTTCAAGGAAATTGCCTGCCAACCACAGTAAAGCGCCACTACCTGTAATGCCTGCTTTAATCCATAGGGCGGTATCTTCGCCCCATTCGTAAATCCAGGCCAAGACTTTGGGGACGGCGTTCATATAATTCAAACCGAATGCCAATACGCCGAGGATAAATAAAGTACTGCCCAAGCTTTTCATCATTATTCCTTATAAAATCAAATGGGTGCATCAAAGCCAATCAGCAGGTGCAATGATGTTGAGTGAATGTAAATATGTCAAAAGATGGCATTATAGTAGGTTTTATGTAAGGAAGATATTTTTATAAAAGCTGATTGGCAGTCTGAGGCGATGGGTAACTGCTTGCAGAGGGAGGGATTCCGTCTGTTTGTTTATAAGTTATCGGCTTGATCTGGGCAATCATGATATGCAAAAACTTTTCTCATTTTCTGTCGATATTGTGATACAGCAAAACAAGTTCTAAAATATGCTGCTTATTTATATATTAAAAACAAGGAGAAACTGATGTCTAAGGTTGCGGTACTCGGTGGCGGTCTGTCGGGCCGTCTGATGGCGTTCCAGCTGGCAGAGCAGGGCATTTCGGTCGAGTTGTTTGAGAAAGGCGAACGCAAAGGCGCGCAAGCCGCCGCTTATGTTGCCGCGGCCATGTTGGCGCCGTCTGCCGAAGCGGTGGAGGCAACGCCCGAAGTCATCCGTTTGGGCAGGCAGAGTTTCGCGCTGTGGCGCGGTATTTTAGGCCGTCTGAACACGCCGGTGATGATGCAGGAAAAAGGCAGCCTGATTGTTTGGCATACGCAGGACAAGCCGCTTTCTGCCGAGTTTGCCCGTCATTTGAAGCGCGGCGGCGTGGCGGAACATGAAACCATACGTTGGAACGCAGATGAAATCGCGGCAAACGAGCCGCAACTGGCAGGGCGGTTTTCAGACGGCCTGTATCTGCCGGTGGAAGGACAGTTGGACGGACGGCAGGTATTGAATGCGCTTGCCGATGCTTTGGAATCAATGAATGTGCCTTGCCATTGGTTGTGCGAACGCGAAGTCGAAGATTTGGCGGCGCAATACGATTGGGTCATCGACTGCCGCGGTTATGGTGCAAAAGCAGCGTGGAACAGGCCGTCTGAAAGCCAATTGCGCGGCATACGCGGCGAAGTGGCGCGCGTTTACGCGCCAGAAGTCGAGCTGTCCCGCCCCGTGCGCCTGCTGCATCCGCGCTATCCTTTGTATATCGCGCCGAAGGAAAACCATATTTTTGTGATTGGTGCGACCCAAATCGAAAGCGAAAGCCAAGCGCCGGCCAGCGTGCGTTCCGGTTTGGAACTTTTGTCCGCGCTGTATGCCGTGCATCCGGCCTTTGGCGAGGCAAACCTTTTGGAACTGGCCACCGGCCTGCGCCCGACGTTAAACCACCACAATCCTGAAATCCGCTTCAACCGCGAACGCCGCCTGATTGAAGTCAACGGCCTGTTCCGCCACGGCTTTATGATTTCCCCGGCCGTGACCGGCGCAGCCGTGCGTTTGGCCGGTGCGCTGTTTGCCGGAAGCGACATTCCCGAAAGCGACGAAACCAGCGGTTTGCCGTATATCCGCGCTGCGAATTGAAGCCGTTGCGGACGAAGTTGCTTGAAAATCGGGCAAATTGTTTGTGAAAGACAGCCACAGGCCGTCTGAAAATGATAAAATCGCCGTCAATTCAATCAACCTTGCGTCTGAAAACCGCATGATGCCGTTTTCAGATGCCAAACCAATTTCCTATTTAACGATAAGCACATGACAACCCAAACCCTCTTAATCGAACTTCTCACTGAAGAACTCCCGCCAAAGGCCCTCAATAATCTGGGCAACCATTTTGCCGCTTCCGTTGCCGAAGGCTTGGAAAAAGCGCAACTAATTGACGGCGAGGCCGAATACACTGCCTACGCTTCTCCGCGCCGTTTGGCCGTTCAAGTCAAAAACGTGAAGGCCGTTCAAGCCGACCAAAAAATCGTGAAAAAAGGCCCGGCCGTGGCCAATGCCATGAAGGACGGTGCGCCGACTAAGGCTTTGGAAGGTTTTGCGCGCGGTGCGGGTGCGAAAATCGAAGACCTAACCATCATCAACGACGGCAAGCAAGACGTGTACGCCTACGAGTACGTCCAAACCGGCAAACCATTGGGCGAACTCTTGGAAGACATCATCAATGCCGCAGTGAAAAAATTGCCGATTCCGAAAGTCATGCGTTGGGGCAGCAGCACATTCACCTTCGTGCGCCCTGTCCACGGGCTGATTGTGCTGCACGGCGGCGAGATCGTGAACGTCAGCGTTTTGGGCCTGCAAAGCGGCAATCAAACCTTGGGACACCGCTTCCTGTCCAACGGCGAAATCACCATTGAAAACGCCGACAGCTACGCCGCACAAATGCGCGAGCAAGGCAAAGTCGTAGCTTCGTTTGCCGAGCGCAAAGCTGCGATTCAGACAGCCTTGAACGAACAGGCAGGTCGTCTGAAAGCGACCGTTGCCGCCGATGAAGCCTTGTTGGACGAAGTGACTGCATTGGTCGAATGGCCTGTGGTATTGGAAGCCGGTTTTGAAGAACATTTCCTCGCCGTGCCGCAGGAATGCCTGATTCTGACCATGCAGCAAAACCAAAAATACTTCCCGCTGCTCGACCAAAACGGCAAGCTGATGAACCGCTTCCTGCTGGTCTCCAACCTGCAAACCGAAGACCCGTCGCACATCATCCAAGGCAACGAACGCGTTTTGCGTGCGCGCCTGTCTGATGCCGAGTTCTTCTACAAGCAAGACCAGAAAGCGACTTTGGAAAGCCGCCTGCCCAAGCTGGCAAACGTGGTTTATCACAACAAAATCGGTTCGCAGGCCGAACGCATCGAACGCCTGCAAAGCATTGCCGCCCACATCGCCAAAGCACTGGGCGCAGATGCCGCCGCAGCCGAACGCGCCACGCGTCTGGCAAAAGCCGACTTGGTGACCGAAATGGTCGGCGAGTTCCCCGAACTGCAAGGTACGATGGGCAAATACTACGCCCGCTTGGACGGCGAAACCGAAGAAATCGCCGAAGCCATCGAGCAGCACTACCAACCGCGTTTTGCCGGCGACAACCTGCCGAACGGCAAAGTCGCTACTGCCGTTGCGCTGGCCGACAAACTGGAAACCTTGGTCGGCATTTGGGGCATCGGTCTGATTCCGACCGGCGACAAAGACCCCTACGCCCTGCGCCGCGCTGCCTTGGGTATTTTGCGGATGCTGATGCAGTATGGCTTGGACGTGAACGAGCTGATTCAGACGACCTTCGACAGCTTCCCCAAAGGTTTGCTCAACGAAAAAACGCCGTCTGAAACCGTCGACTTCATGCAGGCGCGCCTTGCCGTGTTGCTGCAAAACGACTATCCGCAAGACATCGTCGCCGCCGTACTCGCCAAACAGCCGCGCCGTTTGGACGATTTGACCGCCAAACTGCAAGCCGTTGCCGCGTTTAAACAACTGCCCGAAGCCGCCGCGCTCGCTGCCGCCAACAAACGCGTGCAAAACCTGCTGAAAAAAGCCGATGCCGAGTTGGGCGCGGTTAACGAAAGCCTGTTGCAACAAGACGAAGAAAAAGCCCTGTATGCCGCCGCGCAAGGTTTGCAGCCGAAAATCTCCGCCGCCGTTGCCGAAGGCAATTTCCAAACTGCTTTGTCCGAACTGGCTTCCGTCAAACCGCAAGTCGATGCCTTCTTCGACGGCGTGATGGTAATGGCCGAAGATGCCGCCGTGAAACAAAACCGTTTGAACCTGCTGAACCGTTTGGCAGAACAAATGAACGCAGTTGCCGACATTGCGCTCTTGAGCGAATAAGGCCGCGTTTCAGTTGACCCGTTTTTCAGGCTGCCCGATGATTCAGGCAGCCTGAAGTTTTTCGGGCGTATCCCTTACATGGCGTTCAAGGGTATAATTCAGCAGATTTGTCAGGCAGGCAAATCGCGCACATCAAACAATTTCCCACATTCAAGAGGCAGATTATGAATATTCCAGCCATCCGAACCGCACTCGATGCCGTGTTGATTCCCACCACAATACGCACTTTGGGCAGCGAAAAAGCCGTTTCGCTTCTGGAAGAGCGTTCAGACGGCCTGCATATCGGCCTGAAATTCGCGTTCCCGGTTGCCCATATTGCCGCAGACATTGCCAACGCCGTTCAAGAAGCCGTCATTTCGCATACCGGTGATACCCACATTCACTTGAGTATCGATACCGAAATCGGTACGCATAAAGTCCAACCCGGCGTAGCAACCATCAAAGGCGTGAAAAACATCATCGCCGTAGCATCGGGCAAAGGCGGCGTCGGCAAATCAACGACCACTGCCAACCTTGCCACCGCAATGGCCAGAATGGGCGCGCGCGTCGGCGTACTCGATGCCGACCTGTACGGCCCAAGTCAGCCCACCATGCTCGGCGTACAAGACCGTAAACCCGACCAACAAAACAAAAAACTCATTCCCGTTGAAGCCGAAAGCGGCATTCAAGTGATGTCCATCGGTTTTCTGGTCGATACCGACCAAGCCGTCGTTTGGCGCGGCCCGATGGTCAGCCAAGCCTTGCAACAACTTATGTTCCAAAGCGAATGGGACAATGTCGATTATCTCTTCATCGACCTGCCACCCGGTACCGGCGATATCCAATTGACCCTGTCGCAAAAAATCCCCGTAACCGGCTCCGTTGTCGTGACCACGCCGCAAGACATCGCCCTGATTGATGCACGCAAAGCCGTGGATATGTTCAACAAAGTCAATATTCCGATTTTGGGCGTTTTGGAAAACATGTCTGTCCATATTTGCACCAACTGCGGCCATGCCGAAGCAATCTTCGGCGCAGAAGGCGGCAAAAACTTGGCAGAGCGTTTGAATGTACCGTTGCTCGGCCAACTTCCATTGAGCCTGCCTGTACGCGAAGCCATGGACAGCGGCACATCTTCTGCCTTGTTTGAAAACAACCAAACCATCGCCGACATCTACACCGAAGCCGCCTTCCAAATCGCACTGGCCATTGCCGATAAAGGCAAAGACTTCAGCAGCCGCTTCCCGAAAATCGTCGTCGAATAAAAAAGTTTAAAAAAGGTGTTGACAGCTGTGTGCTCCATCTCTATAATGCACAGCTTATCGGGTCGTTAGCTCAGTCGGTAGAGCAGCGGACTTTTAATCCGTTGGTCGAGCGTTCGAATCGCTCACGACCCACCAAATATGAAAACCTGCTTTGAAAAAAGCAGGTTTTTTTACGTTTGGATTTTAGGATTTTGTTGAACATATTTTGTTATTGAAACAATTCATAGCATATCAAGCATCAGGCCGTCTGAAAGTATTTTCAGACGGCCTGGAGTTTTATAGGAATGGTTTTGAGAAATAAGTTTTCTACTTAGGGCAGACAAACGTTTAAAACCTTACCTGCGTCTGCAACTGCTTACGATAAACCAATACGGCAGCAGTCAATGTGGAAAAAGAGAACGCTGACAGTAGAAGCAGATAACGGCCGATTCCGTCCAGTCCGCTGCGGTTGAGCAGCAATTCTTGAAAAGCCTTCAAGCCCCAAGCCATCGGGGAAATCCAAGTGAGTTGCTGCATGGTTTCGGGCATGACGTGTGCAGGCACCATAATGCCGCCGATTGCCGCCATCAGGATAATGCCGCCGCCGCCGAGTACGACGGCGTGTTCGGTAGATTTGGCGCAGACGCTGATTAACAGCGCGTAGCCGAGTGCGGCGGCACTGACGGCAGCGGACAGCAACGCGTAGGGAACAAGGCTGCCATTGAGTATGAGGGCGGGCACGCCGATTTCAGGCAGCAGGTAGCGGCCGAGCAGCAGCATTCCGACAAACTGAAGCTGGTTAATCAGGAAATAGGGGACGAGCTTCGCCGCAATCAGGCCGAATGCGGAAGCACGGGCGAGGCGCAGGCGGGTGATGGTGTTGGTTTGGCGTTCCAGCGCCATGACGTTCGATAGCGGTATCATGATGAAAAACATACCGAAAATCAGCCATGCGGGTACACTGTGCTGTACGGCGTTGGGTTTTTCCACCGTGCCGCTGCCTACGCTCAGATAGTGTTCTTCCAGCATTTTTTTATCTAAAAAGCTGCGCACGGCGGCGAATTGTTCGTCGTTTTTTTCATCCACTTTTTTCTGGATGTCTTTGCGGATGGAACGAGGCAGTTTTTTATTGTCGATTTTGATGCCGTCATTGTTGTCGAAATAAGCGTCCAGCCGCGTTTCAGTGTAGTGCTGCTGCAAAACGCCTTTGACAGCCGCCAGCCATGAAGGCTCGGTATCGGGCGGTACATAGATTTGCAGGGCTTTGTCGTCGGCGATTTTGCCGGAAGCGGGGTTCGGGTTGTGCAGCACCAGTTGGAAACGTTTGTCGTGCAGGCCGTTTTGCGCGTCGGTCAGTTTTTCAGACGGCATCAGTGTGACATGGATTTGCTCTTTTTCCAGCGCAGCGGCCAGCGCGGTATTGATACTATCGTTTGCTATGCCAACCAGCGCGATACGGCTGTCGGTGTGCGGATCTTGGTCGCGGCTCAGCGCCAACGACATAATCAGCATGAAGGCGATGGGCATCACAAACAACACGGCCAAACCGTGCAGGTCGCGGCAGAGCAGTTTGAGTTCTTTGAGGAGGGAGGAAATCGTCATTGTGG
>NZ_JBQCWY010000111.1:0-7989 GCF_051956955.1 Neisseria sp. P0021.S005
GTTTCAGCCTGAAAAAGGTGTTTGCGCCACTGCCGCCATTTCATTACATGAACCTTTTTGACAAAAGGATGTAAGCGGGCAATATCTGCAAACCCTGCCTCACACAGCCAATGGAGCTCTACCTCAGGACATTGTCGCGCCAAATCTTCAACTGCGGGCAACGTATGAATTAAATCGCCCATACTGGACAAGCGGACAAGTAAAATCTTCATATTTTGGAAAATGTTTCACGTGAAACAACAGAATTTTAAATATAATTTATTGATTATTAATGTATTTTTTTATTTCTTTGGCGTTTTCTAAAATAATAGCCCCGGCAGAATACATTTCCTGCCATGCTGATTCAACCGTTTCCGGAGCAATGCCGCGACAAGCAGCCTGATTGACGATGACTTTCCAAGCCCCGCCTTTAAGCAACTGTAAAACTGTCGTTTTCACACAATAATCCGTTGCCAAACCGCCGACAATGACTGTATCTGCATTTTGACAGCGCAACCATTCGATCAAACCTGTACTGAGCTTTTCTTCAATATCGTGAAAACATGCGCCGTAAGGATGTAACTCAGGATCGACGCCTTTCCAAACGCAATAATCGTATTCTTTGGCTGAAGGCAGGCCATCCAACAAATCATAGCCATATGTTCCAACCATCGCATGCGATACCCAAGTCAAATCCGCATCGGGTAAACCCGTCGGTTTCAACATATCAACAGGATTATCCACAAGCCATTTTGCCGCGGCATGATGCGCATCTTTCGTCATTACGCGTAAATCCGCCAATGCAGCTTGGGCATTGAGTTCATCCGCAATCAGGTGACCTTCGGCAACGGGCAATTCTTTCGGACACAAAGGCGTAAACGTTTTTTGTGCATCTACATCGATAGAAACAATCATGTATTAATATAACCTATTGATTTTATTTTAAATAATTTAAATTATTCATTTATTGCCCATATACGGACATTTGGAATAAATGCTTTGTATTATAACAAATTACTACTACAAAATGTGGGAAAACATCTGTGATATGATGACAGTTTGCACAGAATATTTATCCACAAATTATGTCCTATTCTATTACGCCTATTGCAACCGTTCATTCCCCCTACAAACAAAAATTCGGCATTGCCCGCCAACCCGGTTTGGTTCCTGCAGCAGAAATTTGCATTGAACTCACTCCTGAATTTACCGCAGACAGCGTTCGGGGCTTGGAAGATTTTGACTATGTGTGGATAAGTTTTATTTTCCACGGCGTATTGGATGAAGGTTGGGCGCAAATGGTGCGTCCGCCACGGCTTGGAGGCAAACAAAAAATGGGCGTATTTGCCACGCGCAGCCCGCACCGCCCCAATCATCTCGGTTTATCCCTGCTGAAACTCAAACGCATCGAAACAGGCAAACCTGTCCGCATCTATTGCAGCGGCGCAGACCTATTAGACGGTACTCCGGTAGTGGATATCAAACCCTACATCCCGTTTATCGAATCCAAACCTGACGCATCATCAGGCTTTGTCAGCGGCAAACCTGAAGAATTGAACGTTGTCTGGGCAGAAAGTACGCTTGCAGAACATTTATCCACAGAAGAAAAACATCTCATTGAGCAAAGCATCGCCCAAGATCCTCGTCCTGCCTATCAAGATATTCCTGAACGGATTTATGTAATGAATATTGCGGATTATGAAGTACAGTTTAGGATAGAAAACAAATGTGCCACTGTGATTAAACTATCCACAATCTGATTGCAAATTGAATCTATCTACAAACAAAAGGCCGTCTGAAATATTCAGACGGCCTTTTAATTATCCACAGACTGATTGATTCAGCCTGTTATCCTTTAGATTTTGCTGGCAAAAAATTCCAAGGTACGAACCAATTGGCAAGTGTAAGACATTTCATTGTCGTACCAAGCAACGGTTTTCACCAATTGTTTGTCGCCAACTGTCATCACACGGGTTTGAGTGGCATCGAAGAGTGAGCCGTATTCAATACCGATAACGTCGGAAGATACGATTTGATCTTCAGTGTAGCCTAAAGCATCGTTGGCGGCAGCTTTCATGGCTGCATTGATTTCTTCTTTGGTAACAGGGCGTTCGAGAACAGAAACCAGTTCAGTCAAAGAGCCGGTGGCTACAGGAACGCGTTGGGCAGAACCATCAAGTTTGCCGTTCAATTCAGGGATAACCAAGCCGATGGCTTTAGCGGCACCGGTGCTGTTCGGTACGATATTCAAGGCAGCGGCACGGGCGCGGCGGAAGTCGCCTTTGCGGTGTGGCGCGTCAAGGGTGTTTTGGTCGCCGGTATAAGCGTGGATAGTGGTCATCAGGCCTTCAACAATACCGAATTCTTTTTGCAATACCGCAGCCATAGGGGCCAGACAGTTAGTCGTACAAGAAGCGGCGGAGATGACGGTTTCGCTGCCATCCAAAATATCTTGGTTTACGCCGTATACGACAGTTTTCACATCATTGCCGCCAGGAGCCGAAATTACAACTTTGCGCGCACCGGCACGGATATGGGCTTCCGCTTTGGTTTTATTGGTAAAGAAACCAGTACATTCGAGGACAACGTCCACACCCAGCTCGCCCCAAGGCAATTCTTCAGGATTAGGATTGGCAAATACTTTGATTTCTTTGCCGTTCACAACAATCGCATCATCTTTCAATTCGGCAGAGCCTTCAAAGCGGCCTTGAGTACTGTCGTATTTAAAGAGGTGCAGCAGCATATCGGCAGGAGTCAAGTCGTTAACAGCAACGACTTCGATACCTTGGGCTTTTTCAATTTGACGTAATGCCAGACGACCGATACGGCCAAAACCATTAATCGCTACTTTAATACTCATTTTGCTACTCCTAATTAGATGGAATGGGAAAAATTTTTCAGTAAGGCCATTGTATCCTGAAATAAAATTACTTTCTAGGATTAAAGATAATTACTTTTAAGTTGTTTGATTTAAATAAAGAAAACATGAAATTCTTGTTTGTAGGAAAATATCAGGTAAATCGAATCAGTCCTGAATTTTGATATTTTATTTCATAAAAACCATTTTCCAATCTTAAAAGTTTCATAAGTTTATGGAAATCATAAACTTAGTTCTATTTCCTCCTTATTTTGCCATTTTTGTGTTGATAATTCAGTGTTTTCTTCAAATTATAATATTTTAATTCTTAAAATGATGATTTTGATGAAGAACCAAACTATCTGTGGATAACAGGATAACTTTCTTTAAAAATAATTTGATAATTCATTTTTATCTTTGAAGCCAACCCCAACTGAATGCCGGAATAAAAAAGGATAGAATCTTAGTTCTTCTATTTTTCTGTGGATAAAACCCAAATTACCCACTTCAATTTCACATGCTATTGTGGATAATTAAAATTTTGAAATTCACACCCGCAAAACATCCATATTGGCAAATACTATTAAAAATGATGGCTTGTTTTTTCCTTTTTAACGTATCATTTGCCCATCAGACTTTTTAAAAGGAAGCAATTATGTTGCAACGGACTTTAGCCAAATCAGTAAGCGTTACCGGCGTCGGCCTGCATTCGGGCGAAAGGGTCGCTCTGACTTTGCATCCTGCCGAAGAAAACAGCGGTATTTCGTTCCGCCGTACTGATTTAAGTGGGGAAATGGGCGAAGTAATCAAATTGAATCCTTATTTGATCAACGATACCCGCCTCTCTTCAACCATCGTTACCGATAAAGGCGTACGCATCGGCACGATTGAACACATTATGTCGGCATTGTCTGCCTACGGCATTGACAATGCCTTGATTGAATTGAACGCGCCTGAAATTCCGATTATGGACGGCTCCAGCCTGCCGTTTATTTACCTTTTACAAGATGCAGGCGTGGTGGATCAAAAAGCCCAAAAACGTTTTTTGAGAATCCTCAAACCTGTTGAAATCAAAGAAACCGGAAAATGGGTACGCTTTACGCCTTATGACGGTTTTAAAGTTACTTTAACCATCGAATTTGACCATCCCGTATTCAACCGCAGCGCACCTACTTTCGAGATTGATTTTGCAGGAAAATCCTATATCAATGAGATTGCCCGCGCCCGTACCTTCGGCTTTATGCACGAAGTGGAAATGATGCGCGCCCATAATCTCGGACTGGGCGGCAATTTGAACAACGCCATCGTGATTGACGACATGGACGTTTTGAATCCGGAAGGTTTGCGCTATCCCAATGAATTTGTCCGCCACAAAATCCTGGATGCAATTGGCGATTTGTACATTGTCGGCCATCCGATTATCGGCGCATTTGAAGGTTACAAATCAGGTCATGCCATCAATAATGCACTGTTGCGTGCCGTTTTGGCAGATGAAAGCGCTTACGAATGGGTTGAGTTTGCCAATGACGAAGACTTGCCCAGCGCTTTTCACGAGCTGCCGGCAGCCTGATAGAAAATAGATAAAGCAGTCCAATGAAAAGACCGTCTGAACCTTTCAGACGGCCTAAATCATGTTGTTTTCCACAAGTAATTATCCACATATTCATCCCTTTTATCTTATTGAAAAATAGAAATATTAAAATTTAATGTTATTCTTATACACATCTTATCCATATATTTTCCCAAACTAAAAAGGCCGTCTGAAACGAAGCTGTTCAGACGGCCTTTTTCATGTCAACCGACAAAATCAATCGCCCATGACTTTGCCTTCACGGCGCGGGTCGGCGCCGCCGAGTAAACCTTCTTTGCCGATCACAATGCCTTGCACGCCGGAATTCAAATCGCGGATTTGAACTTTATAGCCCAATTTTTCCAACGCAGCTGCTTTATCCGCCGCAGCGGTTTTATCCTCGATCTCATACTGGCTGCCGCGATTAAGCATATTCGGCAGAGAGATTGCCGCCTGAATGTCCATGCCCCAGTCGATATGCGCCACCAGCGTTTTGGCAACGAAACCGATGATGCGGCTGCCACCCGGCGAACCGACTGCCATATAAGGTTTTCCGTCTTTCATCACAATGGTCGGCGCCATCGAAGAACGCGGACGTTTTCCACCAGCAACGCTATTTGCCACCGTTTTACCATCCTCTCCGACAGGATTGAAGGCAAAATCGGTTAATTCGTTGTTGAGCAGATAACCGTTTGCCATCAGCCCCGAACCGAACGCGTTTTCAATCGAAGTCGTCATCGATACAACGTTACCGTCTTTATCCACAACCACCAAATGGCTGGTGGACGGCAGCTCGACCGCCATGCCCTGCGCGTATGCTTTGCCAAACTTGCCTGCCTGAATAGTTTCCAATGCCTTGTCAGCCTTGCGGATTTCTTCGGCACGCGGTTTCAAATAAGCTTGAGAAATCATGGCACGGGTCGGAACGTTTACAAACTTGGGATCGCCGACATAATAATCACGGTCGGCAAAAGCAATCCGCGACGCATCGCCTATCCAGCGCCAACTGTGGATATTTTCCGATCCCAACGCTTTCATATCCTGATTCTGCAATACGCCCAAAATCTGCCCCAAAGCGATTGCGCCGGAACTTGGCGCGCCCATGCCGCAAACTTCATATTCACGATACGGCGCACAAACCGGCTTACGCTCGATAACTTGATAGTTTTTCAAATCCGCCATGCTGATTTTGCCAGGATTATCCACAGCACTGGTAACGGCACGAACAATATTCTGCGCCTGCATTCCCTGATAAAACGGCGCACTGCCTTTTTCCGCCAATAGACGTACGGAACGCGCAAATTCAGGGTTTTTCAACACCGTTCCCGCAGCCAAAGGTTTGCCGTCAGGCAGGAAGTAAGCGGCGGTTTGCGGATAACGTTGCAAGGGTTCCAAATTTTGCTCGATGGATTTCGCCATACGCGGAGAAACAGCAAAACCTTGTTCCGCCAAAGTAATCGGTTTCTCAAACAAACTTGCCCACGGTAATTTGCCGTAACGCTTGTGGACATCTTCGAGCAGCTTTGGAATCCCCGGCACACCGACCGAACGGCCGCCGACCACTGCTTTCATAAAGCCCATCGGTTTGCCGTTTTCGTCCAAGAAAAGCCCCGGCGTTGCCGCTTTCGGCGCCGTTTCACGGGCATCAAACGTCGTCAGCTTTTTCGCCTTATTGTCCCAATACACCAAAAACGCACCGCCGCCCAATCCGGAAGACTGCGGCTCAACCAGTCCCAAAGTTGTCTGCATGGCAATCATCGCATCTATCGCACTGCCGTCGCGCTTCAAAATTTCATAACCGGCTTCAGTTGCCAGCGGATTGGCAGACGCCGCCATATAATGTTTGGCGCGGATTAATTTCTGCTCCGTCAGACCTGTTCCTTGCTCCGGCGCATGGTTGTCCACAGATACAGAGGGCAGGGAAACTTGGGGCTTTTGAACCGGCTGTTGCGCACAAGCGGCCAAAATCAAAACGGATAACAGTTTAATACTAAAGGAAAACTTCATATGCACACCCTTATTGACATATTTTCAGACGGCCTTTTCCCAGCTTAAATAAAAGGAAATATGAAAATAGCTTGAAATAAAAAACCATTTGACTATTTCTCTAGTCAATCAGTTCCAATTGGAGAAGTATAAAACAAGCTAAGATTGTGCACAGGCAAAAAGTTACCCACAGAATGGAGCGGCAGGAAAATTTTATCCACATCTGCAAACAAGGCCGACCTTACTTTATCCTCATCAAAAAATATTAGCTAAGTATTTGAAAATTTTTTGTAATCAAAGTTATCAACAATCTGTAGCAGCACTCAATATCATCTTCTATTTATTATTTAAAATCTAAATTATAGTTTATTTTCCTAAAGGCAAAGGCCGTCTGAAACGTAAAGGCATCTTTTCAAAAAATTAAAAAGTTAAGGATTGTTAAAAACGTGTAAATCAGCTAGAGTTACGCTAGATAAAATTAATCAATAACGGAGTTTCACAAAATGAAAGGCGACATTGGCGTAATCGGCCTTGCCGTAATGGGGCAAAACCTGATTCTCAACATGAACGACAACGGCTTTAAAGTTGTCGCATACAACCGGACGACTAGCAAAGTAGATGATTTTTTAAACGGCGCAGCCAAAAATACCAATATTATCGGTGCATATTCACTGCAAGATCTGGTTAATAAATTAGAAAAACCACGCAAAATCATGATGATGGTACGCGCTGGTTCTGTTGTGGACGACTTTATCGAGCAACTTGTCCCGCTTTTGGACCAAGGCGACATTATTATTGACGGCGGCAACGCCAACTATCCCGATTCCACCCGCCGCACCCACGAGCTGGCGGCAAAAGGTATCCGCTTTATCGGTGCCGGTGTATCCGGCGGTGAAGAAGGCGCGCGTCACGGTCCTTCTATCATGCCCGGCGGCGATGAAGCCGCATGGCCTGCCGTCAAACCGATTTTCCAAGCCATCTCCGCCAAAACGCCTCAAGGCGAACCTTGCTGCGACTGGGTCGGCCGTGACGGTGCGGGCCACTTCGTCAAAATGGTGCACAACGGCATCGAATACGGCGACATGCAGTTGATTTGCGAAGCGTACCAATTCATGAAAGACGGTTTGGGCCTGTCTTATGACGAAATGCACCAAATCTTCAACGAGTGGAACAAAACCGAACTGGATTCTTATCTGGTCGAAATTACCGCCGCGATTTTGGGTTACAGAGATGAAAACGGCGAACCTTTGGTCGAAAAAATCCTCGATACCGCAGGTCAAAAAGGTACAGGTAAATGGACCGGCATCAATGCCCTCGATTTGGGTATCCCGTTGACCCTGATTTCCGAAGCCGTATTTGCACGTTGCGTGTCCGCGTTTAAAGACCAACGCACCCAAGCAAACAGCCTGTTTGGCAAAACCATTACCCCGATTGAAGGCGACAAAGCCGCATGGGTCGAAGCCCTACGCCAAGCCCTGTTGGCATCCAAAATCATTTCTTATGCACAAGGCTTTATGCTGATCCGCGAAGCCAGCGAAAACAACGATTGGGCATTGAATTACGGCAATACTGCCCTCTTGTGGCGCGAAGGCTGCAT
>NZ_JBQCWY010000112.1:0-7926 GCF_051956955.1 Neisseria sp. P0021.S005
CGTCTGGAGGCAATCCATTGATTCATATTGGGAAGTGCGATGACGGCCATTACTGCTGCAATAGTAATGACGATCAGCAACTCAATTAGGGTGAAGCCTTTTTGTGTCTGATACATGAGTGATTTTTTGGTAGTAATGTGTTGGGTAACTGACGTTTTCTCTTTTGCATTTGCCTGTGGCAATGCTTTTGCTTTTATTGGATTTATTCTAAACGATTTTGGAATGCGTGACTAATAAAATATGAAATTCGGTTAGTTTTTCAGACAATCTGTCTCAATCTTCCATCAACATAGATTCTGGAACATAGGCAGCATTATCAAATTTGGTAAATTGACCCATCCAAGTGAGGAATACTTTCCCGACTGGACCGTTACGGTGTTTGCCGATAATACATTCCGCCAAGCCTTTTGCGGGTGATTCTGAGTTGTAGTATTCATCACGATACATGAACATAATCAAGTCGGCATCTTGTTCGATTGCGCCGGACTCACGCAAGTCGGACATCATCGGGCGTTTGTCGGTACGCTGTTCAACGGTACGGCTCAACTGCGACAGGGCAATGACGGGAACTTGCAACTCTTTCGCCAATGCTTTGAGGGAGCGCGAAATTTCGCCAAGTTCGGAAGCACGGTTGTCAGAACGGCCGGAGCCTGACATTAATTGCAAGTAGTCGATGACGATCAAGCCCAATTTACCGTTGAACTGGCGAGCAAGACGGCGGGCGCGGGCGCGCAGTTCGAGCGCGGTCAAGCCTGGAGTTTCATCGATATACATGGGTGCATCGGAGAGTTTAACAACTGCTTCGTTCAGACGGCCCCAGTGTTCGTCTTGCAATCTGCCGGTTTTTAAAACGCTTTGGTCTAAACGTCCGACTGAACTCAGCATACGCATAACCAGCTGCGCACCGCCCATCTCCATCGAAAATACGGCGACAGGCAGCTTGCCCTCTACGGCAACGTGTTCCGCAATGTTGATCGAAAAGGCAGTTTTACCCATGGAAGGACGGCCTGCGACGATAATCAAATCGCCCGGTTGGAGGCCTGATGTTTTTTTGTCGAGGTCGATAAAACCTGTCGATATGCCGGTTACTTCATCAGGATTGTCGCGCGAATAAAGCATATCGATGCGCTCGACCACTTCTTTCAAAAGGTCGGGCATCTCAAGGAAGCCTTGTTTGGATTTGGCGGTACTTTCGGCGATTTGGAATACTTTGTTTTCTGCCTCGTCCAAAAGCTGGCCTGCATCGCGCCCTTGCGGATTGTATGCGCTGCGTGCAATTTCCGTGCCGACTTCGGCAAGCTGGCGCATGATGGAACGCTCGCGCACGATTTCGGCGTAGCGGCGGATATTGGCAGCAGACGGCGTGTTTTGCGCCAGCGTAATCAGATAATTGAATCCGCCTGCCGCTTCCAATTCTTCATTGCGCTCCAAACTTTCTTGAACGGTAATGACGTCTGCAGGACGGCTTTCATTAATCAGGTTGGCAATCGCACGAAAAATCAGGCGGTGTTCGTGGCGGTAGAAATCTTCGCCGGAAACGACATCGGCAATACGGTCCCAAGCAGAATTTTCCAGCATCAGACCGCCTAAGACGGATTGCTCCGCTTCTGTGGAATGTGGCGGCAGTGACAATGCGCTGATTTCACGGTCTTCAGACGGCATATCGGAATAATTGCTCATGACGGGCATCTCTGGCTGGAAAATTGCAATCCACTATTATAGCGCAGTGTAAGTTCAATTGGTTTGTTTAGGCTAAAGCAGGTAAAATAGCAATGTTGTCGATTTGACAACACACACTACCAAAATATAAATATCAATAATTAGGAGCATAAAAATGGAACACAAGCTGCCACAATTGCCTTATGAACTGGATGCGTTGTCCCCTCATCTGACCAAAGAAACTTTGGAATTTCACTACGGCAAACACCATCAAACTTACATCACCAATTTGAACAATCAAATCAAAGGCACTGAGTTTGAAGAAATGCCTTTGGAAGAAATCCTGAAAAAATCTTCCGGCGGTATGTTCAACAACGCTGCCCAAACGTGGAACCATACTTTCTACTGGCTGGGCTTTACCCCTAAAGGCCAAGGCAAACCTGCCGGCGAATTGGCTGCGGCCATCGATGCCAAATGGGGCAGCTTCGAGAAATTCCAAGAAGCGTTCGATGCTTGCGCGGCCGGTACTTTCGGCTCTGGTTGGGCATGGTTGGTGAAAACGCCTGCCGGTGAATTGGATCTGGTTTCTACTTCCAATGCAGGTACTCCGCTGACTACTGAAAACACTCCGCTGTTGACTTGCGACGTATGGGAACACGCCTACTATATCGACTACCGCAACAGCCGTCCTAACTACCTGAAAGGTTTCTGGGAAATCGTTAACTGGGATGAAGTTGCCAAACGCTTTGCCGCATAAAACGATATGAATGAAAAGGCCGTCTGAAGAATTTTCAGACGGCCTTTTTGTCGATATGGGCGTGATGAAATGGTTTAGATGAATGTTTTTTCTGTTTGATGCGCAAAATTATCATGGAGCAGAAAAAAGGATAAACGAGAGATTATGCTAAAATATTGTCAACAATTTTTCGATTCCGCATGATATGGAATCAGCGTTTGACACATATAGACAAGAGGATTTTATGAAATTTTTAGACCGTGAGGCGATCATTGCCAAACCCGGCTTTAATCGTTGGCTGGTACCGCCCGCTGCTTTGGCCGTGCATCTTGCCATCGGGCAGATATACGCTTATTCCGTGTTCAATGCGCCGCTGACCAAGCTTATCGGTATCACTGAGTCGGCTGCAGGAGATTGGAAGCTGACCACGGTGGGTTGGATTTTCAGTATTGCCTTGGCGATGTTGGGCGCGTCTGCGGCCATGTTCGGTACATGGATGGAACGCGTTGGGCCGCGTAAAGCAATGTTTGTTGCCGCCTGCTGCTTTAGCTTGGGCTTTTTTGTGTCGGCGATCGGCGTCCATACGCACAATCTGTTTTTGCTTTATTTGGGCAACGGTGTGATTGGCGGGGTTGGTTTGGGCTTGGGCTATATCGGGCCTGTATCGACTTTGATGAAATGGTTTCCCGATAAACCAGGCATGGCTACAGGTTTGGCGATTATGGGTTTTGGCGGCGGCGCGATGTTGGCTTCGCCTTTGTCGGTATCGCTGATGAGTTTTTTCTCCAGTGAAACTTCGGTTGGCGTCGCGCAGACTTTTGTGGTTTTAGGGTTGTTTTATTTGGTGTTGATGATGTTCGGTGCATTTACGATCCGTGTACCTGCCGATGGCTGGAAACCTAAAGGTTATGTTGCGCCGAAAATCAAAAGCAAATTGGTCAGCAGTAATCATGTCAATGTCTCACAAGCCATGAAAACGCCGCAATTCTGGCTCTTGTTTTGGGTGTTGTGTCTGAACGTGACGGCGGGTATCGGCGTTTTGGGTCAGGCTTCTGTCATGATTCAGGAGCTGTTTTCTGAAACTTCTGTCGGTAAACAGGCTGCCATTGGTGCGGGTGCGGCGGCAGGTTTTGTGAGCCTGTTGAGTCTGTTTAATATGGGGGGGCGCTTTTTGTGGTCCAGCGTGTCCGACAAAATTGGCCGTAAAAATACTTATACTATTTTCTTTGTGCTCGGCTCGCTGTTGTATTTTGCCATTCCGTCGATTGGCGAGAGCGGGAACAAGGCTTTGTTTGTTATTGGATTCTGCGTCATCATTTCCATGTATGGCGGCGGTTTTGCAGCGATTCCGGCGTATCTGAAGGATTTGTTCGGCACTTATCAAGTCGGTGCAATCCACGGCAGGATTTTGCTGGCATGGTCAACTGCGGCTGTTATTGGCCCGGTGTTGGTCAACTATATCCGCCAAAGTCAAATTGAAAGTGGCGTTCCGGCTGCTGAGGCTTATAGCATTACCATGTACATTATGGCAGGTTTGTTGATTGTCGGTTTGTTGTGTAATTTGAGTGTCCGTTCGGTTCACGAAAAGCATCACGAAAAAGACATTAAAGTCGCGGCACATAGTGGCAACCCCGATGATGAAACCGCTGTATCCGATGCCTATCTGATCAGCAAGAAGGTATCAGCCGGCGGTATCGGCGTATGGTGGCGCTGGGCTTTGGTCTGCATTCCTTTGGGCTATGGCGTCATTATGGTGTTTGTTAAAGCCTTAAGTTTGTTTAATTGATTGTTGAAAATTAAAGGCCGTCTGAAAGTTTCAGACGGCCTTTTCAAATGTTAAATAACTAATCTTTTGATACGCTGATGGTATGTTTGATGTGTTTTAAATTCGCGACGATGGTAAAAGTCATCATCACCAGTAATGCCCATGAACTCCATTTGCTGATGTGTACCGATGCCCACGCGCCGATTTGGTTGGGATAGCGCCAAACGCCGAATAGGGTTCCCAAATTTTCCGCCAGCCAAATGAAAAATCCGATCAGGACGAAAGCGAGCAGGAGCGGCATTTTGCGAGTGGTGTCATAGGGCGTGTATAAGACCGTTGTCCGGGCGTATAGGCCGAGAGCAAAAGCAGCGAGATACCAGCGATAGTCGCCGATATAGTGATGGGTGAAGAAATTGATATAAATCGCCAGTGCGCACAAAGTGCCCAACCAATACGGCGGATGGCTTTTGATTTTGAGGTCAAACAGCCGCCATGCTTGAATGATATAGCTGCCGACTGCGGCATACATAAAGCCTGCAAACAGCGGTACGCCGCCAATTTTGGTGTATGCCTCATCCGGATAGCTCCAAGACTGGATATCACCTGAGGTTTTGAACCATTCTAAAGCAAAGCCCACCAAGTGAAACAGCGTAATCGATTTCACTTCATCCCAAGTTTCCAGCTTGAAATACAGCATGGCTGCTTGTACGGAGATGGCAAAAATCAGCAGCAGGTCATAGCGCGAAATCCCTAACCAGCCTGTTTTTGGGATGAGGAACATGGCAATGAAAAACAAGCCTGCAAATAAGCAGGCTCGTGCTTCTTTCAAACCGAAGAACCAAAATTCAACGATAAAGCGTCGCCAACCATGCAAATCCTTGCGTTTGGGATGCTCAGTCAGCCAAGTATCCAGTTTTCCCAACATATTTTCAGACGGCCTCTTTATCTTGATAATGTTTTAGGCAGACTGAATTGGAATGACACGGTTTTGCTTACGTTTTGCGCCACCTTCGCAATAGTTGGTTTTGACATAATCTTCAACGATTTGTAAAAACTCGGCAGCGATATTGTCACCTTTGAGGGTCACTTTGCGTTCACCGTCTACATAAACCGGTGCAATCGGAGTTTCGCCTGTACCGGGCAGGCTGATACCGATATCGGCAAGCTTGCTTTCGCCCGGGCCATTGACTACGCAACCCATTACGGCAACGTTCAATGATTCAACGCCTGGATACTCAGTGCGCCAAATAGTCATTTTTTGGCGTAAATAGTTTTGTACGTCTTGCGCCAATTCTTGGAATACGGTGCTGGTGGTACGGCCGCAGCCTGGGCAGGCTGTAACCATTGGTGTGAAGGAACGCAAGCCCATGGTTTGCAGGATTTCCTGACCGACAATGACTTCCTGAGTGCGCGAACTGCCGGGCTCGGGGGTTAGGGAGATTCGAATGGTGTCGCCGATGCCTTCTTGCAATAATACGGCCAGAGCTGCGGTGGAAGCCACAATGCCCTTGCTGCCCATGCCAGCCTCAGTCAGACCGAGATGGAGCGGGTAACGGCAACGGCTGCCTAATTCCCGGTAAACCTGAATCAAGTCTTGTACGGCGCTGACTTTGCACGACAAAATGATTTTGTCTTCAGGTAAGCCCAAAGCCACGGCTTTTTCTGCCGATTCCAGCGCCGAAACAATCAAAGCCTCTTTCATGATTTCTTCAGGCGGCTTCGGTGTAGCAGAAGCTAGGTTGGCATCCATCATGCGCTTGGCAAGGCTTTGATCAAGCGAACCCCAGTTCACTCCGATGCGTACGGCTTTATTGTTTTTTGCCGCTGTACGAATCATAAAGGCAAATTTCTCATCGCCTTTTGCGCCTTTGCCGACATTGCCTGGGTTGATGCGGTATTTAGACAGGGCTTTGCCGCACTCGGGAAATTCAGCCAATAAGCGTTCGCCATTGAAATGGAAATCACCAATCAAAGGCGTGGTATAACCCATATCGTCTAAGCGGCTGCGGATTTCGGCGACTTTGGAAGCTGCTTCTGGAGTATTGACCGTGATGCGTACCATTTCCGAGCCGGCATCGCTCAACTCTTTGACCTGTCGGGCGGTTGCTTCTGCATCTGCGGTGTCGGTATTGGTCATAGATTGCACAACAACGGGCGCATCCGAACCGACGATGAGATGATCGATTTGTACTTGATGTGTCAGACGGCGTTTAGGTGTGGTCATTTTATTTTTTTCCTGCAACAAAAGAGGCGGATTTTTCACCGGCAACACGGTGTTTTAAAGGTTCGATTGGTGTGCCGCCGTAATTGGCTTCCGAACCGGCTGCAATACCGATCCAAACATTATAAGGCGCGCCGCCTCTCAGACGATGTTCGCTTCCGGCCGGAACAATGCGGCTGAATACTACTTTTCCATCTTTGTCTGCAATAATCAGATTGCTTCGGTATTGGACTTTAATCCAAAGTTCGTCTTTCTCGACTTTGACGGCAGGCTTTTCTTCTACAACGGCAGAAGCTGCTGAAGCTGCTTGTTCATTGGCTGCTTCAGGCTTATTGGTAATTTCTTTTTTGCCGTCTTCGGTCATTTCGCTAACGGCAACATTATCCGTTTTCAAAGCAGGCGTTTTCATTGTATCGGCAACATCTTTGCTGTTTTGAATATTTGCCTGTTCGTTTTCATAGCTGGATTTACTTTGCCAAAAGTAAACACCGCCTATTGCTAAAGCCAATACTGCTGCACCCAATATCCATTTAGGGAAACCCTGTTTTTCAGCATCTTCGTAGCTCAAGCCGCTGTTGGTGCTGCGTGTTACTGCATATACATGGTCTTCAAGTTGCGGAGTAATCGAGTGCAAATGTTTGGTGATGGTTTGTTCATCGATTTTGAGGAATCGTGCATATGAACGAAGATAGCCTGAGACGAAGACAAGGCCCGGAAAATTTGAATATTCCCCTTTTTCCAAGGCATCAATTTGTTCGGCAGACAGTTTTAAACGTGAAGCAACATCTTCAATATCGATTTTGGCATCAGTTCTGTGTTTGCGTAATTCATCCCCCAGTGTTTTGGCGGCTTGTGTGTCGTAGTTGATTTTATCGTTATTTTCCATTTAGTGGCCTGTTGTAACAGTTTGTAGTTCGTCAGAATAAGGGAAGTTTGCCCTAAGTTGGGCTTCATATTCGTATGCGGCGTGTTTATTGCCCAAGGCGGTAGCCAAACGCCAGCCTAAAAGCAAATCGTCAGCCTGAAGGACATCGACTTTGCTTTGGTATTGGCGGAAATAATAGTCGGCATCGTTCAGATTGCCTGCCATCATTTTGGTTCGGGCAAGCTCTTTGAAAGCAGGGAAGAATTGTGGATTGGCTGCCAAAGACCTTTCCAAATAGGCTTGAGCCAAAGAGTATTGGCCTAACCTTGCGCTGCAAATGCCTTTATTCATATTGGCAATAAAGGGGCTCGGGTAGGTCGGGTCGGCCAGTGCCTTATCAAAATAAGCCAAAGATTCGGCTGGTGCATTCATTTGATTGCACAAAAACCAACCGTAGTTGTTGTTAACTTCTGCACTATCAGGTTTTAAAGACAATGCTTTAAGAAAGCTTTCCTGGGCTTTGTCTTTAACCTTCAAATACTGATAAATCTCAGCGCGTACCAACCAAGCAAGGTCATTTTTGGAATTGGACTTAAGCGCCTCTTCGATACTTTCAGTAGCTTGGCGGTAGTTTTGGCCGCGCATATATTCCACAGCCAGTTGGGTTTTGATATTAGAAA
>NZ_JBQCWY010000113.1:0-7891 GCF_051956955.1 Neisseria sp. P0021.S005
GCCATCGTCATCGCTTCTTCTTGGTCGTGGGTAACCATGATGCAGGTTACGCCGACTTGTTCCAGCGTGTTGACCAATTCCAGTTGGGTTTGTTGGCGCAGTTTTTTATCGAGTGCGCCCAAAGGTTCGTCAAGCAGCAGGATTTTAGGACGTTTCGCCAGGCTGCGTGCCAAAGCGATACGTTGTTGTTGGCCGCCGGAAAGTTGGTGCGGCTTGCGTTTGGCGTATTTGGTCATTTGCACCAGGCGCAGCATTTCTTCCACGCGGGCATCGATTTCGCCTTTAGGCATTTTGTCTTGTTTCAGACCGAAAGCGATATTTTGCTCAACGCTCATGTGCGGGAACAGGGCATAGCTTTGGAACATCATGTTGATTGGGCGCTCGTACGGAGCAAGCTTGGTAATGTCTTGGCCGTCGAGAATGATTTTGCCCTGATTTGGGCTTTCCATGCCTGCCAACATGCGCAGCAGCGTAGATTTGCCACTGCCTGAGCTGCCCAAAAGGGCAAAGATTTCATGTTGGTAAATGTCCAAGTCGATGTTATCGACAGCGTAATTGTCACCAAACTTTTTCACCAAGCCTTGGATTTGCAGATAAGGTTTGGCTGAAGACGCAGTGGTTGCGGTCATAATGGCAATACTCCAAAAAGAAAGACGAGTACCGGCAAAACGGATTTTCGAATGGGTGATAAAAAGCTGTTTGATTGCTGGCGGGAGCCGGACGGAGGCCGTCTGAAACTCTTGTAAAGCGCACGGGCAGCGTGGATAGAAAGCAGTTTAAGCCTAAGCTTTTGCTCTCGGCAAACTCGATATTATATTAGCCTAAGCCTCATAGGGGCAATATGAAATTGCTTGTATCGGCTGATTTGAAACAAATATGAAAGGAAAGGCAGGCAGGGGAACAGGATAGCGAAAATGGGTAACGTTGTTTTTCTGCACAAAGTGGCTTAATTGTTATTTATATGTCTTAAATAATTATTCAAAATAGAATAAAATACGCAAATTGCATTTATTTGCTAAAACCATAATGGATCACGTTTTATATCGGGAGAGGCGGGTTTGCTCAAAATTGAAACTAAATCCGCTATATAAATAAAAGGGAAAACATGAGTATCAAAGAATGGCCTGAAGGGGAACGGCCGCGCGAGAAGCTCTTGGCGCATGGTGCGGCGGCGTTGAGTGATGCGGAGTTGCTGGCGATTTTGTTGCGTGTCGGAACGCGCGGTATGAGCGCGGTCGATTTGGCTCGTTATTTGTTGAGCGAGTTTGGCAGTTTGGGGAAGCTGATGAGTGCGGATGCCAAAACACTCGCTGCTTATAAGGGCATGGGCTTGGCGAGCTATACTCAATTTGCAGTGGTCAAAGAAATCGGGCGGCGGATTTTGGGTGAGGATTTGCAGGAGCAGATGGTTCTGTCAAACCCGAAATCGGTTGCGGATTATCTGCGCCTGCATCTTGGGCATGAAAAAATCGAGGTCAGCGTTGCTTTGCTTCTCAACCGTCAAAATCAATTGATTGCGGTACGGGAATTGTCGCGTGGTACGGTGGCGGAAAACACGGTTTATATCCGTGAAATCGTCAAATTGGCATTGGATGAATACGCCGACAGTTTGATTTTGGCACACAATCATCCGGGTGGTTCGGGAAGGCCGTCTGAATCTGATGTGCAGTTTACAGAGCGTTTGAAACAGGCTTTAAGTTTGGTCGATATTACGCTGTTGGACCATTTTATCGTGACGGCAAAAGAAACCTGCTCTTTGCGCGAACAGGGCTATATGTAAGGATGAATGTTCAGACGGCCTCAGTAGGATTGGTTACCTTACTGAGGCCGTCTAAAGGATTATTGCGCTACTTCGTCGGATGAATCTTCCTTATAGACGATTTCTTCCGATTTTGGCTTTTCTTTGCTCTTTTCCTTCTCTTTTTCTTTATCCTTGTCTTTTTTACTGTCGGGAATGGCGGCATCAATCACTGCCCCCGTTCCTTTGACGACCAATTTTCCGGCAGTCAGGACGGTTGTGGCAGCCAAATCGACAGCCGCGCCTATAACGCAGCCGTTAAGCGTCAGACAAAGGGCAAGTGCCGGAAGCAGGCGTTTTGTGCATCTCAATGACTGCATCCGCAGTGTCCTTCATGATGATGGCCGCATCCGAGTGCTTCTTGCCAAGCATCATCATCGCCGTCAAATTCTTCAACTTCGTCAAATTCGCCGTTTTCTACCATGCTTACCAGCTCTTCCAGGCTTTCTGCGCCTTCTACCCAAAAGCAGGGAATATCGGGTGGTGTGTCGGGGGCAAGCAGGGCGGCTTGCTGGTCGTGCCAGGCAATCCAATAGCCGTTTTGCGTTTGTACGAATACGGCATCGGGATGAATGGTTTCGTTTTCGGTATTGACAAGCATTCTGGCAGCGATATCGGTTTGAAAAGGTAAGGTTTGCATGATGGTTTGAGAATGTGGGAAAAGAAAATATTGTAACACGGCAAAAACAAACGCACCGTCTGAGGCAGGCGGTGCGTTTGTGTCTCGGCAACTTGGGTGCGGTCAGTTTAGAAGTGTCAGCCGCACCGGGAATGTCATTCCGTCAAGATTATTTGTCGTTGTTAGCCAAAACGAAGCGGTAAATAGCCGCGCCAACTGCTGCGCCGGCAATAGGAGCCAACCAGAACAACCACAGTTGTTCAACAGCCCAGCCACCTTGGAACAAGGCAACGCCGGTAGAACGTGCAGGGTTAACGGAAGTATTGGTCACAGGAATGCTGATCAAGTGAATCAGGGTCAGACCCAGGCCGATGGCGATAGGGGCAAAGCCGGCCGGAGCCAATTTGTCGGTAGAACCCATGATGATAATCAGGAAGAATGCGGTCAGTACGAATTCGATCAGCAAAGCAGCCATCATGTCGTAACCGTTAGGAGAGTGCTCGCCGAAACCGTTGCTGGCAAAGCCGGAAGCAACAGCATCAAAACCGGTTTTACCGGAAGCAATCAGATACAGAACGCCCGCGGCGGCAATCGCACCGATAACTTGGGATACGATGTAAGGCAACAGGTCTTTACCGTTGAAACGGCCGCCGATGAAAAGGCCGACGGAAACGGCAGGATTGAAGTGGCCGCCGGAAATGTGGCCGACGGCGTAAGCCATGGTCAGTACGGTCAAGCCGAATGCCAAGGCGACACCGGCAAAACCAATGCCAAGTTCAGGGTAGGCTGCTGCCAAAACTGCGCTGCCGCAGCCGCCGAATACCAGCCAGAAAGTGCCGAAAAATTCTGCAAAATATTTTTTCATTTGTTTTTCCTCGTAAAGGGTGGGGGTGTTGCCGAAGGCATGAATCATAATAATATTGCTTCTAATCGAAAAACGGATTTACCTGTTTTTTCCGGTCTTGACAAAAGGCAGTCTGAAAATGGCGACAAATGGATAGGGACATATATTTGGCAGGTCGAATTTTGATTATTGGGACTGGATTTATTTGATAGCGAAGCAAATGCCGTTAATGCAAAAGCATTTGTTTTTGTAAGAAATGCCGTTTACAGATTACTTATTTGCTTGTTTATTTAATTGGAATCTCTGAACCCATTATCTGATTAAAAAAGGCCGTCTGAAAACTTTTCAGACGGCCTTTTATTGATGGAGATAAGTTAATCTAAATGCTCACTGCTTTGCGCCAAGATGGTGCGGTTGCCATTGTTTTCCGCCGGGGAAACAATACCGTCGGCTTCCATTTGATCAATCAGGCGGGCAGCGCGGTTGTAGCCGATGCGCAGTTGGCGTTGGATATTGGAAATGCTGGCCTTACGCGATTTCAAGACAACGGAAACGGCTTCGTCATACATGGGGTCGAGGTCGCTGTCGTTGCTGCGGCTGGTGCTGGTAAAGTCCTCGGTCGAACCGCTGCTTAAAATATCGTCGATATAGTCAGGCGTGCTGAATTGTTTCAAGTATTCCACTACGCGGTGTACTTCGTTGTCTGATGCGAATGCGCCGTGTACACGTTGCGGATAGCCGGTACCGGGTGGCAGGAACAGCATATCGCCTTGACCGAGCAAGTTTTCCGCACCCATTTGGTCAAGAATCGTGCGGCTGTCGATTTTGCTGGACACTTGGAAGGCAATGCGTGTCGGAATATTGGCTTTAATAAGTCCGGTAATGACATCCACGCTTGGGCGTTGGGTGGCAAGAATCAAATGGATGCCGGCTGCGCGTGCTTTTTGGGCAAGACGGGCAATCAGCTCTTCGATTTTCTTGCCTGCAGTCATCATCAGATCGGCAAACTCATCTACCACGACCACGATAAACGGCAGTTTCTCCAATGGTTCAGGATTTTCAGGCGTGAGGCTGAACGGGCTGCCGATTTTTTCGCCACGAGCGGCGGCTTCGGCAATTTTTTGGTTGAAGCCGGCAAGGTTGCGCACGCCCATAAAGCTCATCAGGCGGTAGCGTTTTTCCATTTCGTTGACGCACCAGTTCAGCGCGTTTGCGGCCAGCTTCATATCGGTTACGACAGGGGCGAGCAGGTGAGGAATGCCTTCGTAAATGCTTAATTCCAGCATTTTCGGGTCAATCATAATCATGCGCACGTCTTCAGGCGTTGCTTTGAAGAGCATGGACAGAATCATGGCATTCACACCCACGGATTTACCCGAACCGGTCGTACCGGCAACCAGCAGATGCGGCGCTTTGGCCAAGTCGGTGACGACAGGCTGGCCGGTGATGTCTTGGCCGAGTGCGAGGGTCAGTTTGGATTTGGACTCGGTAAATGCAGGCGAATTGAAGATTTCGCTCAGGCGGATCATTTGGCGTTTCGGATTAGGCAATTCCAAGCCCATGCAGGTTTTGCCTGGGATAGTTTCCACCACGCGGATGGAAGCCACGCCAAGCGAGCGCGCCAAGTCTTTTTCAAGGTTCAAAACGGCACTGCCGCGTACACCGACATCAGGCTCAATCTCATAACGCGTAATGACCGGGCCGGAATAGGAGTCCATCACTTTGACTTTAACTTTGAACTCGGCCAGTTTTTCTTCGATGGTAATGCTGTTTTCCAGCAACTGTTCTTCAGTTTGCGAGGCGCTTGGGTCAAACTGCGGCGGCAGGAGCAGGGCAGTGGTCGGCAGGTGTGCCTCGGTCAGGGTTGCCGAAGTTGGAATAGCTATGCTTGGTGTATCTTCTTGAACGCTTGGTTCTACGCTTCGAACAGGCGTTTCAATGACTGTCTGTGTATATTCAGACGGCCTTGCGATTGTTTCAACAGGTTCAACAGGTTCAATCGTTTCAACCGCTTGAATCGCTTCTGTTTCCGCTTGTACAGGCGCTTCCGGCTCACCATCGAATTCTGTTTCTTCTTCCGCAGATTCGCTGATTAAATAATCGCGGATACTGCGTTCAGGCTGATTGCTAACATGCGCATTGACTTGCGAATCAAAAATCGGCACTTGGATTTTATGTTCGAAAGCAGGCGGCTCGGGGATATCAATCGGTGCAATCGAGGTTTGGAAAACGGGCGGCTCGGGAATATCGGTTTTCGCCATCGGGACAACCGGTACGGCAGGCGGCTCGACTACGGTTGCGTTTGGCGCGGCAGGTCGGGAGATATAAGGGGATTTTTTAACAGGCGCAGCCGGTTTTGGACGGGACGGCGTTGCCGATACGGCAGGTTGTGGTGCAACAGCTTCCGTGGCAGCTTGTTTGCGCGCCCATCTTTCGGCGGCCGCTTCGGTATGGCGAACTTGACGGCGCAGGCTGGCAGGACGGCTGATTTGTCCCAAATTGGCCAGAATTTCGTCATTTTCGATGGTGCGCGGAGAGTAGTCGCGCAATGGGGCGACGGCCGCAGCTAGTTTGTGGCGGGCGGCGGTGCGGCGGGCAAGGTTGTCGTGAATATCTTCCGCTTGGATTTCAGAAGGGAATGCCTGCATGGAAGTATAGGGGAGGATGGCTTCTTTTTCGGCAGTTCTTAAGGCCGTCTGAACGGTTTCGATATGCGGCGCATTGGCTTCTGCCACGCGGACATTATTGGCACGCGCCAAGGCACGCTCGCGTGTGCGGCGCAAGATAGGGTCGTTGTAGTCGATGATTTCCATGCCGGTCATCGGCAGGGATGAAGCGCGCAATAATGGAGTTTCAACTTCGTCTTTGTAAATCGGCGCATTTTTTTCTGCCAAATGCTCGTTCCATTCTTCAACCGCTGCTTCGTGCAGGGAACGGGTGGCTTCTTCTAATGTGATTTCTTCAAAATTGCTGTTTTGCACCAAAGACGGGCTGTATTCGGGAGTTTCCATTTGTGCAAACGGCGTGATTTTAGGAATACGTTCCGGTTTGGCAGATTTACGGGTTTTAGGCGCAACTTTGATTTCTTCTTCGGTAGCTGCGATGTGTTCCGGCTCTTCGGCAAACGGCTCTGCTGCATGCTCTTCGTTTGTTTCGGCGCGTTGCGTTTTATTGTGTTCGAGCGCAGAAAGCAGGCGGATACGGGCGATTTTATGGTTGTCGGCAGTGTGCTTGTTCATACTGAACAAACGTTTCAGGCTGTCCAGTTGGTCGGAAAAACCGACCGGGCTGTCTTCTTCGTTTATTTCTTGTTCGTCGCCACTGAGTCGGGCCAATTCTTGGCGCCACTTTTGCTCTTGTTTCTGGCGCCACCAGAACAAGCCGGCTATGACAGCAAGCAGAATTAAAGCCAATATTGTCCAAAGCATGCGTCCATCCCCTTAATTAAACGGCAAAGTCCGTTATTCTAACGCTTTTTTCGGGTAAACAAAACCAGCCGAAACAAGCTTTAACGGCAAAGGCAGACAGGATTGTCAAAGCTATGGCTTGAGACGCGTATAATAGGCCGTCTGAACATTTTGCGGATGAGATGATGATTTTTCAAAACGGATGGTTTCCCGTTGGTGTCGTGATGGCGGCATGGCCTGTGTTGCTGGTGATTTTTGCTTTGTGTGCAAAGCAGGCATGGGTGTCGGTATCGCAGCATCGTTCCGCTTTTTTGGTGGCTGCCGTGATGTTGCCGCTGGCTTGGAGTTTGAATGCCTCCCCGGAAAGCGGACAACTAGCCGGCATGAGCTATCATTTGCTTGCCTTAAACTTGACAGCTTTAATGCTGGGCACTTCTGCCGCTTTCTGCCTTGGCGTATTGCTGTTTTTTCCGTATTTGTGGCTTTGGGGCGATTGGCATATGTTCCCCATCAATGCCTTGTCCGTATTGCTTCCGCCTTTATTGGTGAACTTGGGTTTCCGCCATTGGGTGTCGCGTTTGCCTGCCAATATATTTATCTTTATTTTTCTGAATGGTTTTTGGGCTGCGGCGGTCGGAATGGTGTTTACCGGCGTAATTTTGGTCGGTTTGTTAGACTGGGCGGATGTATTTGATACGACGGTATTATGGAAAACCGCCTTTCCTGTTTTCTTCTTAATCGCTTGGGCAGAGGCATTTTTGAGCGGTATTTCAACAGCTATTTTCATCGCGCTCAAGCCGCAATGGATTTGTACTTTCGATGACGACAGGTATTTGAAATCCGCGCCTAAGATTTGGCAATAAGATATGAAGGCATCCTTGCTGGGTTTTCAGACGGCCTCATGACCGGATGGCCTGTTTTTTGAATTGAATGTTTAACTTGTTATGTTTGCGTATATTTTTCCTATTGTTTGCGGTGCCGCTGTTGGGGCTGTATTGCGTTGGTTGTTTGGCTTAGTGCTGGTGTCTTCTGCGCCTTTTTCTATCGGTACATTGGCGGCAAACTGGCTGGGAGCGCTGCTAATCGGCGTATTGGCAGAACTCTTAACCGATCCGCAATGGCGTTTGCTTTGGATTACCGGCTTTCTCGGCAGCTTGACCACATTTTCAGGTTTTTCAGTGGAGATGGTGGGTTTGATGCAGGCGCAACGTTGGGGCATGGCT
>NZ_JBQCWY010000114.1:0-7865 GCF_051956955.1 Neisseria sp. P0021.S005
ACGTGAAAACCGTGATGAGCAATCGCGGTATCGCCATGATGGGTTCAGGTTTCGCGCAAGGTATCGACCGTGCCCGTTTGGCTACCGATCAAGCTATCTCCAGCCCGCTCTTGGATAACGTTACTTTAGATGGTGCACGCGGCGTATTGGTAAACATTACCACTGCTCCTGGCTGCCTGAAAATGTCTGAGTTCAACGAGATTATGCGTATCGTCAACCAAAATGCACACCCTGAAGTGGAATGCAAATTTGGTGCTGCCGAAGACGAGAGTATGAGCGAAGACGCTATCCGTATTACCATCATTGCTACCGGCTTGAAAGAAAACGGTACTGACAACCAACTGCGTGCTGCTGCCCGTACCCAACAATTGGTACGCGGTGCGGAAGAAGCGCCCCAAGCTCAAAGCCAAAGCAATGCTGAAAGCCTGGTTCGTACTAACCGCAATATCCGTTCTATGAACCTGACTGCGGCTGATTTCAGCAACCAGTCTGTGCTGGATGACTTTGAAATTCCTGCTATCTTGCGCCGTCAGCAACATACTTCTGATAAATAATCAGGATCATGTATGAAAAGACCTGCCTTTAAGGCGGGTCTTTTTTATTAGTAAAATATACTTAAGGCCGTCTGAAAATTTTCAGACGGCCTTAAGTTCAAATAAAGTAAATAATAAACTTACCCTTTATTGAGAATTTGCTTGTTTTCGCCCTCACGACGCAATTCTTTGGGCAAGACAAATACAATGCTTTCTTCTGCACCTTCACCTTCACGTATGGTTTCATGTCCCCAATCTTGAATGGTTTGTAAGACTTCTCGAACCAAGACTTCGGGCGCAGATGCGCCGGCAGTGACACCAACCTTGGTTTTGTTTTCAAACCATTCTTTTTTCAGATAGGAAGCATTATCGACCATATAGGCATCAACTCCGCGCAATGCAGCTACTTCACGCAAGCGGTTGCTGTTGGAAGAGTTGGGCGAGCCGACAACAATTACGAGATCGCATTCTTCGGCCAATTCTTTAACAGCAGTTTGGCGGTTGGTTGTGGCGTAGCAGATGTCTTCTTTGTGCGGATTGCGGATATTGGGGAAGCGTTGGTTTAAGGCCGCAATAATATCTTTGGTTTCATCCACCGATAAAGTGGTTTGGCTCACATAGGCAAGCTTATCAGGATTTTTGACGTTCAGTCCGGCTACATCTTCCACTGTCTCAACCAAAAACATTTTGCCCGGAGGCAATTGTCCCATTGTGCCTTCCACTTCGACATGACCTTTGTGACCGATCATAATGATTTCGTAATCTTGGGCATCAAGGCGGGCTACTTCTTTATGAACTTTGGTGACCAAAGGGCAGGTGGCATCAAAAACGCGGAAACCGCGTTGTGCCGCTTCTTCCTGTACGGCTTTGGATACGCCGTGAGCCGAGTAAATCAGTGTGGCACCCTTTGGGACATCCGCCAAGTTATCGACAAATATAGCACCTTTTGCCCGAAGATTATCCACGACGAATTTGTTGTGAACGACCTCATGGCGGACGTAAATGGGCGCGCCGAATTCTTCGAGTGCACGTTCAACAATGCTGATGGCACGGTCAACACCGGCACAGAAGCCGCGGGGATTGGCAAGGATAATGGTTTTTTGAGTCATGTGTGTTCCGTTTTCAGACGGCCTTTGTGTCGTTTGAAGGTGTTTTTTTGTGCAGCAAACCATCTATTACCAAGCAAACTGCGCCAACGCAGATAAAACTGTCGGCAATGTTAAATGCAGGGTAAAACCAGTTTTGCCAATAGAAAAGCAGAAAATCGACAACGTGGCCGTGAATCAGGCGGTCAACCACATTGCCAATCGCGCCACCGATAATCATGGCAGCCCCCAGTTTGCCCCAGCGGCCAAATTCATCACGCCAGATGGCACGGGCCAAATACAGGCTGATAACGACGGCCAGACCTAAAAAGAAGAATTTTTGCCAGCCGCCTTGGTCGGCCAAAAAGCTGAATGCCGCGCCTGGATTATAGGCAAGGGTCAGGTCAAAAAAGTCTGGAATGATGTTGAGGCGTTCGCCTTCGGTAAAGTGTCTCAAGATTTCCCATTTGCTCAGTTGGTCAAGAATGATGGCGACGAGGGAAAGTAAGAAAAAGGGAATTTTTTTAGAAGAGGATGAACTCATGTTTTCAGACGGTTTATGTAATAAAGGGCTTATTTTACCTGAAAGCAGGCTGGAAGTGTTTGCGATGGCATCGGCGTTAAGGCCGTCTGAAAATAGAAACGCCGCCACTTGAATATATCAAAGGGCGGCGGCGTGGTAAGCATATGTGGGCTTATTGGTTTTTAAGCAATGGGAAGCCCAGTTTCTCGCGGCTTTCAACAAATTTTTGAGCAACGATACGGCTCAGCGCACGAATACGGCCGATGTAGGTTGCGCGTTCGGTAACGGAAATGGCACCGCGTGCATCCAAGAGGTTGAACGTGTGGCCGGCTTTGAGTACAAGCTCGTAAGCAGGCAGGGCAAGACTGGTGTCTTCAACTGCAAGCAGGCGTTTGGCTTGTTCTTCATAGTCGTTGAATTGGCGCAAGAGCCAATCGGCATCGCTGTATTCGAAGTTGTAGGTGGATTGCTCGACTTCGTTTTGATGATAAACGTCGCCGTAAGTCACGATGTTGCCATCAAGGGTTTTTGCCCAAACGAGGTCGTACACGTTTTCCACGCCTTGCAGATACATGGCGAGACGCTCGATACCGTAGGTGATTTCACCGAGCACAGGAGAGCAGTCGATACCGCCGACTTGTTGGAAGTAGGTGAATTGGGTTACTTCCATGCCGTTGAGCCAAACTTCCCAACCCAAGCCCCAAGCGCCGAGAGTAGGGTTTTCCCAGTCATCTTCGACAAAGCGGATGTCGTGTACTTTAGGGTCGATACCCAATTCACGCAGGGAGTCGAGGTATAGGTCTTGAATGTTGGCTGGTGCAGGTTTGAGCGCAACTTGGAATTGATAGTAGTGTTGCAGGCGGTTGGGGTTGTCGCCATAGCGGCCGTCTTTGGGACGGCGGCTGGGTTGAACGTAAGCGGCAAACCAAGGCTCTGGGCCTAATGCGCGCAGGCAGGTGGCTGGATGCGAAGTACCGGCACCGACTTCCATATCGAAAGGTTGGATAACGGTGCAGCCTTTGTCTGCCCAGTAGTTTTGTAATTTGAAAATAATTTGTTGGAAGGTGAGCATGGTGGATGGAATAGGTTGGAATAAAGAGGGTATTTTACTGTTTTGAGCCTGTTTTGGATAGGCTGAAGGAGGCGACGCAGTTTATTTGCCGTCCAACAGGTCTGAAAAGGGGTCGTCTTCCGAAGAAACGGTGTATTTTTCTTGTGCCCATTCGCCTAAATCAATGAGTTTGCACCGTTTGCTGCAGAAAGGGCGGTAGGGGCTGTCGGTGTTCCAAACGACTTCTTTGTGGCAGGTCGGACATTTTACAACAGGAGCGGTCATGCAGTTTCTTTCAGAGTTTGTGCAATAGATTGATAGTATTGATGCAAACGGGCAACCTTGATTTTTGCTTCTTCCATGCTATGAGTATTGTCCAATACATCGTCGGCATGCAGCAGTCTGTCAGATCGAGAAGCTTGGGTGGCCATGATTTGACGCGTCTGCTCTTCTGAAAAACCATTGCGTTGATGTACGCGTTCGATTTGGACGGACTCTGGAACATCTACGACCAAAATGCGGTCGGTCTCTGCTTTAAATGCCGGATTCTCAATCAAAAGCGGTACATCGACAATCCCGTAGGTGGAGGAGGCAAGTTGTTGTTTCTGCTGTTGGATTTTGTTTAATATTAATGGCAGAAGCAGGTTTTCCAGTTGTTTTTTGGATTGAGGCCGTCTGAAAACTTCTTCCCGTAAAGCCATACGATTCAGACGGCCTTCATGATCAAAAACCTCATCCCCGAAAAGTTGGCGGATGGCAGGAAGGGCTTCGCCGTTTTCAGCGGTCAGTGAGCGGCTGATGGCATCGGCATCGATAATGGGTACGCCAAGTTCGGCAAACATTTGGGCAATAGATGATTTGCCGCTACCGATACCGCCGGTCAAGCCTATCCATAATGTCATTATCGGAATCCTGATTGTACGAGCCACCATTGTACCAGTTGGGTAATAGGTGCATTGGCAACCAAAATAATCCATCCTGCTACAGCGAGGCTGGGACCAAAAGCAAAATATTGGCCTTTGCCGACGCGGGCGATGAGTGCGCCTAACAGCCCGACTAAGGCAGCCATAAAGATCAGAACAGGCAAAATTCCTACGCCCAGCCATGCACCGAGTGCGGCCAAAAGTTTGAAGTCGCCATTGCCCATGCCGATTTTACCGGTCAGAAGTTTATAGACGGCGCATAAAGTATAAAGGCTCATATAGCCTGCAATCGCACCCCAAACGGCTGAATGCAGGGGAACGAATGTATCATTCAGATTAAACAGCAGGCCGATCCAAATTAGGGGCTGAGTCAGGCTGTCGGGCAAATATTGCGTATCGGTATCGATAAAGGTCAGCGCTATCAATATGGCAGTCAGAATCAATCCACCAATAGTTGCCCATGACCAGCCGTATTGCCACGCGACAATACCGAATAAGACACCTGTCAGCAGCTCAATCAACGGATAGCGTATGCTGATATGGGTTTTGCAGGCGTGGCATTTCCCACCTAGGAAAACATAGCTGAGGATGGGTATATTTTGCCAAACTCTGATCGGACTTCCGCATTTTGGGCAGTGTGAATCCGGTTTACGCAGATTAAATGGCTGTTTTTCTTCGTCTGTCAGCTCGATGCCCAAATGCTCTTTGGAAAATTGTGTCCATTCACGCTCCATCATTATCGGCGTGCGATAAATGACGACGTTCAGAAAGCTACCAATCAGTAATCCTAAAATAACGGCTAAAGGAATAGCGAATGGCGCAAGAACGGAGAGGGCGTCGATGGCAGAGTAAATACTATCAAGCATATCAACCTACGACATTACCCAAGTTAAACAACGGCAGATACATGGCAATCAGCAAAATACCGATGAGCGAACCCAATACCACCATGATAATAGGCTCCATCAAGTGAGACAATCGGGAGACGGAGTTGTCTACTTCATCTTCGTAGAATTCGGCTGCTTTGTTCAGCATATCATCCAAAGAGCCTGACTCTTCGCCGATGGCCGCCATTTGGATTACCATATTGGGGAACATATCCGTGCTTTGCATACTGGATGTCAGCGACAGACCTTGTGTTACCTTGGCACGGATGTCTTGAGTAGCTTCTTCATAGAGAATATTGCCGGATGCGCCTGCAACTGAATCTAATACTTCCACCAAAGGAACGCCGGCTGCGAAGAGGGTGGAAGTCGTACGCGCCCAACGGGCAATGGTCGCTTTTCGGACAATGGTACCAAAAACAGGCAGTCTCAAAATCAGAGCATCGATTCGTTTTTGGAAGGTAGGCGATTTTTCATGGAGTTTGTACAGGCCGAAGGCGGAAACAATCAAAAGGATGATCATAATCCAGCCGTAATCGACGAATAAATCAGACAAGCTCATGACGAGTTGGGTAAGGCCTGGCAGCTCTGCACCCATATTGGCATAAACTTCTTTAAAGGCTGGCAGTACAAACATCATCATGATGAAGATAAGCGCGATGGCCACCACGATAATGGCAATCGGGTAGGTCAGCGCGGTTTTAACCTTTTTCTTAATGGCTTGGGTTTTTTCTTTATAGACAGCCAGTTTGTCCAATAGGCTTTCCAGTACGCCGCCGGACTCGCCTGCGCTGACCAGATTGCAATAGAAACGGTCGAAATATTTTGGATATTTAGAGAACGATTTACCCAATGCGCTACCTTGTTCGACATCGGAGCGAACCTGCATCAGCATTTCGGTCATGCTCGGATTGGAGTGGCCGCGTGCAACGATTTCAAATGCCTGCATCAGCGGTAAGCCTGCCTTCATCATTGTTGCCAGTTGGCGGGTGAACACAGTAATGTCTTCTTGGGTAATACGGCGTTTGCGTGCGGTTTTGACTTTGCTGATACGCAAAGGGCGAATGCCTCTGCGTTGGAGTTTTTTGCGTGCTTCTTCTTCGTCTTTGGCAACTACTTCACCACGAACAAGACGTTCGGTCTCGATGTTTTTTCCTTCAAATGTAAAACGCTTGCCTTTGCTTCTTGAGCCGAACAGACTTCTTTTTTGCTCTGCTTGAGCCATGAGTTATCCCTTGTTAGTAAGAAATAAAGCGGACTGTTTCCCCGTGCCGCTTTATTTTAATTTTCGAAAATATGGCAGTTTAGTCATTGGTATGGGCAGTCACTTCTTCCAACGAAGTCAGGCCCTGCATGACTTTCATGAGACCGGCTCGACGCAAGTCTACCATGCCTTCCTGATAGGCCATGTTCATGATATCAACTTCTGTACCGTTGTTCATAATGACTTTTTGCATTTCATCACTGACCGGCATGACTTCATAAATACCGACGCGGCCTTTAAATCCTTTACCGCGGCAGCTGTCACAACCAACCGGGCGGTAGAGTTTCCAATCTTGAGCCAAGTCCGCATCGGTAAAGCCGGCTTTTTTCAATGCCGGAACCGGAGGGCGTTCAACTTCGCGTTTGCAGTTTGGACACAGTCTGCGCAACAGCCTTTGCGCCATAATCAGGCTGACCGAGCTGGCGATGTTGAAAGGCGCAACACCCATGTTCAAAAGGCGGGACAGCGTGGCCGGTGCATTATTGGTATGCAAGGTAGAGAAAACCATGTGGCCGGTTTGGGCGGCTTTAATGGCGATGTCGGCGGTTTCCAAGTCACGAATCTCACCGACCATAATAATATCAGGATCTTGACGTAAGAAGGATCGGAGTGCGGCAGCAAACGTCAGGCCTTGTTTTTCATTGACGTTGACTTGGTTGACGCCCGGCAGGTTAATCTCGGCCGGATCTTCTGCCGTCGAAATGTTCACATCTTCCGTGTTCAAAATACTCAGGCAAGTATAGAGCGAAACGGTTTTGCCCGAACCTGTCGGACCGGTAACCAATACCATGCCGTAAGGGCGGTTGATGGCCTCAAGCAGCATTTCTTTTTGGAAAGGCTCTAAGCCGAGTTGGTCGATATTGAGCGATGTACCATCGGAATTTAGGATACGCATTACCACTTTTTCGCCGAACAATGTCGGCAAAGTGCTGACACGGAAGTCAATCGGACGGCCGTGTTTATGGAAGGCAATTTGAATTCTGCCGTCTTGCGGAATACGTTTTTCGGAAATATCCAAACGCGCCATCACTTTGATGCGCGATGCCAGCTGGCCGCGCACGGCGACAGGTGGCTGTACGACTTCACGCAACTGTCCATCCACGCGGAAACGGACGCGCGCCATTTGCTCGTAGAATTCAAAGTGGATGTCCGATGCGCCCGCGTTCAGGGCATCGGATAAGGTTTTGTGGATGAAGCGGGGGATAGGGCCGTCTTCAGCTTCTTCGTTATCGATATAAAGCGATTGAGATTGCTGCGTTGCTTCATGTTCGTCGTTGATTTCTTTCAGAATGGTGGTCGAGCGTTGACCCAGCCATTCCAGCAATGAGCTGAGCTGGTCATCTGGAACCACTACCAAGTCTACACTTAAACCTGAAGCAAAAGCGATTTTTTGAAAGTTTTGGATTTGGGTCGGATCGGATACGGCGAAATAAACCTTGCGTCCGCGTTTGAAAATCGGAATGCAACGGTTTTGTACCATTTGCTCTTCCGTCAGAATGTCGCTGACTACATTATTGCGCGGGTAGTAGTGCAAATCCAAAAGGGGATAGCTGAATACGCGCGCAACTAACTCCCCCAAAGCTTTAGGGGAGATGATGCCGT
>NZ_JBQCWY010000115.1:0-7862 GCF_051956955.1 Neisseria sp. P0021.S005
ACGTGAAAACCGTGATGAGCAATCGCGGTATCGCCATGATGGGTTCAGGTTTCGCGCAAGGTATCGACCGTGCCCGTTTGGCTACCGATCAAGCTATCTCCAGCCCGCTCTTGGATAACGTTACTTTGGATGGCGCACGCGGTGTATTGGTAAACATTACCACTGCTCCTGGTTGCCTGAAAATGTCTGAGTTCAACGAGATTATGCGTATCGTCAACCAAAATGCACACCCTGAAGTGGAATGCAAATTTGGTGCTGCCGAAGACGAGAGCATGAGCGAAGATGCTATCCGTATTACCATTATTGCTACCGGCTTGAAAGAAAACGGTACTGACAACCAACTGCGTGCTGCTGCCCGTACCCAACAATTGGTACGCGGTGCGGAAGAAGCACCTCAAGCTCAAAGCCAAAGTAGTGCTGAAAGCCTGGTTCGTACCAACCGCAATATCCGTTCTATGAATCTGACTGCTGCTGATTTCAGCAACCAGTCTGTACTGGATGACTTTGAAATTCCAGCTATCTTGCGCCGTCAGCAACATACTTCTGATAAATAATCAGGATCATGTATGAAAAGACCTGCTTTTAAGGCAGGTCTTTTTTATGAGTAAAATAAACTTAAGGCCGTCTGAAAGTTTTCAGACGGCCTTAAGTTCAAATAAGGCAAATAACAAACTTACCCTTTATTGAGAATTTGCTTGTTTTCACCCTCACGACGCAACTCTTTGGGTAAGACAAATACAATGCTTTCTTCCGCACCTTCTCCTTCGCGTATGGTCTCGTGTCCCCAGTCTTGAATGGTTTGTAAGACTTCTCGAACCAAGACTTCGGGCGCAGATGCCCCGGCAGTGACACCGACCTTGGTTTTGTTTTCAAACCATTCTTTTTTCAGGTAGGAAGCATTATCGACCATATAGGCATCAACTCCTCGCAATGCGGCTACTTCACGTAAGCGGTTGCTGTTGGAAGAGTTGGGCGAGCCGACAACAATCACAATATCGCATTCTTCCGCCAATTCTTTAACGGCAGTTTGACGGTTGGTTGTGGCGTAGCAGATATCTTCTTTGTGCGGATTGCGGATATTGGGGAAGCGTTGGTTTAAAGCAGCAATAATGTCTTTGGTTTCGTCCACCGATAAAGTGGTTTGGCTGACGTAGGCAAGTTTGTCAGGATTTTTGATGTTCAGTCCGGCTACATCTTCCACTGTCTCAACCAAAAACATTTTACCCGGGGGCAACTGTCCCATTGTACCTTCTACTTCGACGTGGCCTTTGTGGCCGATCATGATGATTTCGTAATCTTGCTCATCGAGGCGGGCTACTTCTTTATGAACTTTGGTGACCAGAGGGCAGGTGGCATCAAAAACGCGGAAACCACGTTGTGCCGCTTCTTCCTGTACGGCTTTGGATACGCCGTGAGCAGAGTAAATCAGTGTGGCACCCTTTGGGACATCCGCCAAGTCATCGACAAAGACGGCACCTTTTGCCCGCAGATTGTCCACGACGAATTTGTTGTGAACGACTTCATGGCGGACGTAAATGGGCGCGCCGAATTCTTCGAGTGCACGTTCAACAATGCTGATGGCACGGTCAACACCGGCACAGAAGCCGCGGGGATTGGCAAGGATAATGGTTTTTTGAGTCATGTGCGTTCCGTTTTCAGACGGCCTTTGTGTCGTTTGAAGGTGTTTTTTTGTGCAGCAAACCGTCTATTACCAAGCAAACTGCGCCAACGCAGATAAAGCTGTCGGCAATGTTAAATGCGGGGTAGAACCAGTTTTGCCAATAGAAAAGCAGAAAATCGACAACGTGGCCGTGAATCAGACGGTCAACCACATTGCCAATTGCGCCGCCGATAATCATGGCTGCCCCCAGTTTGCCCCAGCGTCCAAACTCATCGCGCCAGATGGCACGGGCCAAATACAGGCTGATGACGACGGCCAGACCTAAAAAGAAGAATTTTTGCCAGCCGCCTTGGTCTGCCAAAAAGCTGAATGCCGCGCCTGGATTATAGGCAAGCGTCAGGTCAAAAAAGTCTGGAATGATATTGAGGCGTTCGCCTTCGGTAAAGTGTTTCAAGATTTCCCATTTGCTCAGTTGGTCAAGAATGATGGCAACGAGGGAAAGTAAGAAAAAGGGCGTTTTTGCAGAAGAGGATGAACTCATGTTTTCAGACGGTTTATGTAATAAAGGGCTTATTTTACCTGAAAGCAGGCAGGAAGTGTTTGCGATGGCATCGACGTTAAGGCCGTCTGAAAATAGAAACGCCGCCACTTGAATGTATCAAAGGGCGGCGTGGCATGTATGTGAGGGCTTATTGGTTTTTAAGTAATGGGAAGCCCAGTTTCTCGCGACTTTCAACGAATTTTTGCGCAACGATACGGCTCAGTGCACGAATGCGGCCGATGTAGGTTGCGCGCTCGGTAACGGAAATGGCGCCGCGTGCATCCAAGAGGTTGAACGTGTGGCCGGCTTTGAGTACAAGCTCGTAAGCAGGTAGGGCAAGACTGGTGTCTTCAACTGCAAGCAGGCGTTTAGCTTGTTCTTCGTAGTTGTTGAATTGGCGCAAGAGCCAATCGGCATCGCTGTATTCGAAGTTGTAGGTGGATTGTTCGACTTCGTTTTGATGATAAACGTCGCCGTAAGTGACGATGTTACCATCAAGGGTTTTTGCCCAAACGAGGTCGTACACGTTTTCTACGCCTTGCAAATACATGGCGAGACGCTCGATACCGTAGGTGATTTCACCAAGTACAGGGGAGCAGTCGATACCGCCGACTTGTTGGAAGTAGGTGAATTGGGTTACTTCCATACCGTTGAGCCAAACTTCCCAACCCAAACCCCAAGCGCCGAGAGTAGGGTTTTCCCAGTCGTCTTCGACAAAGCGGATGTCGTGTACTTTAGGGTCGATACCCAATTCGCGCAGGGAGTCGAGGTATAGGTCTTGAATATTGGCGGGAGCTGGTTTGAGCGCAACTTGGAATTGATAGTAGTGTTGCAGGCGGTTGGGGTTGTCGCCATAGCGGCCGTCTTTGGGGCGGCGGCTGGGTTGAACGTAAGCGGCAAACCAAGGCTCCGGGCCTAATGCGCGCAGGCAGGTGGCTGGATGCGAAGTACCGGCACCGACTTCCATATCGAAAGGTTGGATAACGGTGCAGCCTTTGTCTGCCCAGTAGTTTTGTAATTTGAAAATAATTTGTTGGAAGGTGAGCATGGTGGATGGAATAGATTGGAATAAAGAGGGTATTTTACTGTTTTGAGCTTGTTTTGGATAGGCTGAAGGAAGCGGCGTAGGTTATTTGCTGTTCAATAGGTCTGAAAAAGGGTCGTCTTCTGAAGAAACAGTGTATTTTTCTTGCGCCCATTCGCCTAAATCAATGAGTTTACACCGTTTGCTGCAGAAAGGGCGGTAGGGGCTGTCGGTGTTCCAAACGACTTTTTTGTGGCAGGTCGGACATTTTACAACAGGAGCGGTCATGCAGTTTCTTTCAGAGTTTTTGCAATGGATTGATAGTATTGATGCAAATGGGCAACCTTGATTTTTGCTTCTTCCATGCTATGGGTATTGTCCAATACATCGTCGGCATGCAGCAGTCTGTCACGTCGAGAAGCTTGGGTGGCCATGATTTGACGCGTTTGTTCTTCTGAAAAACCATTGCGCTGGTGTACGCGTTTGATTTGGACGGACTCTGGAACATCTACAACCAAAATACGGTCGGTCTCCGCTTTAAATGCCGGATTCTCAATCAAAAGCGGTACATCGACAATGCCGTAGGCGGATGAGGCAAGTTTTTGTTTCTGCTGTTGGATTTTGTTTAAGATTAATGGCAGAAGCAGGTTTTCCAGTTGTTTTTTAGATTGAGGCCGTCTGAAAACTTCTTCCCGTAAAGCCATACGATTCAGACGGCCTTTATGATCAAAAACCTCATCCCCGAAAAGCTGGCGGATGGCAGGAAGGGCTTCGCCGTTTTCAGCGGTCAGTGAGCGGCTGATGGCATCAGCATCGATAATGGGTACGCCAAGTTCGGCAAACATTTGGGCGATAGATGATTTGCCACTACCGATACCGCCGGTCAAGCCTATCCATAATGTCATTATCGGAATCCTGATTGTACGAGCCACCATTGTACCAGTTGGGTAATAGGTGCATTGGCAACCAAAATAATCCATCCTGCCACAGCAAGACTGGGACCAAAAGCAAAATATTGGCCTTTGCCGACACGGGCGATGAGTGCGCCCACCAGCCCGACTAAGGCAGCCATGAAGATCAGAACAGGCAAAATTCCTACGCCCAGCCATGCACCAAGCGCAGCCAAAAGTTTGAAGTCGCCATTGCCCATGCCGATTTTACCGGTCAGAAGTTTATAGACGGCGCATAAAGTATAAAGGCTCATATAGCCTGCGATTGCGCCTAAAACGGCTGAATGCAGGGGCACGAATGTATCATTCAGATTAAACAGCAGGCCGATCCAAATTAGGGGCTGAGTCAGGCTGTCGGGTAAATATTGAGTATTGGCATCGATAAAGGTCAGCGCAATCAATATGGCAGTCAGAATGAATCCGCCAATAGTTGCCCATGACCAGCCGTATTGCCATGCGACAATACCGAATAAGACACCTGTCAGCAGCTCAATCAGCGGATAGCGTATGCCGATAGCGGTTTTGCAGGAGTGGCATTTTCCTCCCAGGAAAACATAGCTGAGGATGGGGATGTTTTGCCAAAGTTTGATTGGGCTTTTGCATTTGGGGCAGCGTGAATCCGGTTTGCGCAGATTAAATGGCTGTTTTTCTTCGTCTTTCAGCTCGATGCCCAAATGCTCTTTAGAAAATTGTGTCCATTCGCGTTCCATCATTATCGGCGTGCGATAAATAACAACGTTCAGAAAGCTGCCAATCAGTAATCCCAAAATAACGGCTAAAGGAATAGCGAATGGCGCAAGAACGGAGAGGGCGTCGATGGCAGAGTAAATACTATCAAGCATATCAACCTACGACATTACCCAAGTTAAACAGAGGCAGATACATGGCAATCAGCAAGATACCGATGAGCGAACCCAATACCACCATGATGATAGGCTCCATCAAGGCAGATAAGCGGGAGACGGAGTTGTCTACTTCATCTTCGTAGAATTCGGCTGCTTTGTTCAGCATATCGTCCAAAGAGCCTGACTCTTCGCCGATGGCTGCCATTTGGATCACCATATTTGGGAACATATCTGTACTTTGCATACTGGATGTTAGCGACAGGCCTTGGGTTACCTTGGCTCGAATATCTTGAGTGGCTTCTTCATAGAGAATATTGCCGGATGCGCCTGCAACTGAATCTAATACTTCCACCAAAGGAACGCCGGCTGCGAAGAGGGTGGAAGTCGTACGCGCCCAACGGGCGATGGTCGCTTTTCGGACGATGGTGCCAAAAACAGGCAGTCTCAAAATCAAAGCATCGATTCGTTTTTGGAAAGTAGGCGATTTTTCATGGAGTTTGTACAGGCCGAAGGCCGAAACAATCAAAAGGATGATCATAATCCAGCCGTAGTCGACGAATAAATCAGACAAGTTCATGACAAGTTGGGTAAGGCTTGGTAACTCTGCACCCATATTGGCATAAACTTCTTTAAAGGCAGGTAGCACAAACATCATCATGATGAAGATAAGCGCAATCGCCACCACGATAATGGCAATCGGATAGGTCAGTGCGGTTTTGACTTTTTTCTTAATGGCTTGGGTTTTTTCTTTATAGACAGCCAGTTTGTCCAATAAGCTTTCCAATACGCCGCCGGACTCGCCTGCGCTGACCAGATTGCAATAGAAGCGGTCGAAATATTTTGGATATTTGGAGAATGATTTGCCTAATGCGCTACCTTGTTCGACATCGGAGCGAACCTGCATCAGCATTTCGGTCATGCTCGGATTGGAGTGGCCGCGAGCAACGATTTCAAAAGCCTGCATCAGCGGCAAGCCTGCCTTCATCATCGTTGCCAGTTGGCGCGTAAACACCGTGATGTCTTCTTGGGTAATACGGCGTTTGCGTGCGGTTTTAACTTTGCTGATACGCAAAGGGCGAATGCCTCTGCGTTGGAGTTTTTTGCGTGCTTCTTCTTCGTCTTTGGCAACTACTTCACCACGGACAAGACGTTCGGTCTCGGTATTTTTTCCTTCAAATGTAAAACGCTTGCCTTTGCTTCTTGAGCCGAACAGACTTCTTTTTTGCTCTGCTTGAGCCATGAGTTATCCCTTGTTTGTAAGAAATAAAGCGGACTGTTTCCCCGTACCGCTTTATTTTAATTTTCGAAAATATGGCAGTTTAGTCATTGGTATGAGCAGTCACTTCTTCCAACGAGGTCAGGCCTTGCATGACTTTCATGAGGCCGGCACGACGCAAGTCTACCATGCCTTCCTGATAGGCCATGTTCATGATATCAACTTCTGTACCGTTGTTCATAATGACTTTTTGCATTTCATCGCTGACCGGCATGACTTCATAAATACCGATGCGGCCTTTAAAGCCTTTGCCGCGGCAGCTGTCGCAGCCAACCGGGCGGTAGAGTTTCCAATCTTGAGCCAAGTCTGCATCGGTAAAGCCGGCTTTTTTCAATGCTGGAACCGGCGGGCGCTCAACTTCGCGTTTGCAGTTTGGACACAGTCTGCGCAACAACCTTTGCGCCATAATCAGGCTGACCGAGCTGGCGATGTTGAAAGGCGCAACACCCATGTTCAAAAGGCGGGACAGCGTGGCTGGTGCATTATTGGTATGCAGGGTAGAGAAAACCATGTGGCCGGTTTGGGCGGCTTTAATGGCGATGTCGGCGGTTTCCAAGTCACGAATCTCACCGACCATAATAATATCAGGATCTTGACGCAAGAAGGATCGGAGTGCGGCAGCAAACGTCAGGCCTTGTTTTTCATTGACGTTGACTTGGTTGACGCCTGGCAGGTTAATCTCGGCCGGATCTTCTGCCGTTGAAATATTCACATCTTCTGTGTTCAAAATACTCAGGCAGGTATAGAGCGAAACGGTTTTGCCCGAACCTGTCGGACCGGTAACCAATACCATGCCGTAAGGGCGGTTGATGGCTTCCAGCAGCATTTCTTTTTGGAAAGGCTCCAAACCGAGCTGGTCGATATTGAGCGATGTACCATCGGAATTTAGGATACGCATCACCACTTTTTCGCCAAACAATGTCGGCAAAGTGCTGACACGGAAGTCAATCGGACGGCCGTGTTTATGGAAGGCAATTTGAATTCTGCCGTCTTGCGGAATACGTTTTTCGGAAATATCCAAACGCGCCATCACTTTGATACGCGATGCCAACTGGCCGCGTACGGCGACAGGCGGCTGTACGACTTCACGCAATTGCCCGTCCACACGGAAACGGACGCGCGCCATTTGTTCGTAGAATTCAAAGTGGATGTCCGATGCGCCCGCGTTCAGGGCATCGGATAAGGTTTTGTGGATGAAACGGGGGATAGGGCCGTCTTCAGCTTCTTCATTGTCGATATAAAGCGATTGCGATTGCTGCGTTGCTTCATGTTCGTCGTTGATTTCTTTCAGAATGGTTGTCGAACGTTGACCCAGCCATTCCAGCAATGAGCTGAGCTGGTCGTCGGGAACTACGACCAAGTCGACACTTAAACCTGAAGCAAAAGCGATTTTTTGAAAGTTTTGGATTTGGGTTGGATCGGATACGGCGAAATAAACCTTGCGTCCGCGTTTGAAAATCGGAATGCAACGGTTTTGCACCATTTGCTCTTCCGTCAGAATGTCGCTGACTACATTATTGCGCGGGTAGTAGTGCAAATCCAAAAGGGGATAGCTGAATACGCGCGCAACTAACTCCCCCAAAGCTTTAGGGGAGATGATGCCGT
>NZ_JBQCWY010000116.1:0-7804 GCF_051956955.1 Neisseria sp. P0021.S005
GTCTGGCTTTGAACCAAAACACGCAATAATCCGACACTCATTTTATTTTCCGTTTCTTGTGCAGTTTTCCCTTTAATTTAGAGGAAAGCCGTATTATTTTATCATTATTATGATTAAAGCATATATTCAATTATGCAAATCTGCTTAAGTTGCAAAGACATGCTTTTGCTTTAATTGTATTTTTATTTTGGACGGCCATTATAAAGCAAGGAGAATAGGCGTTAAACTCGATATTTTTAGATTATGATGAAAAAACAACAATTTTGTCGTATGAATCCGATCAATAACGAAATTATATTTCATGTTGTTATTGCTTGTTTGGAGATGGCAGAAAAGGTTGTTTTGATGGACAGACGGTTGGAATTTGAAATATGAAAAGGCCGTCTGAAAAGAGGAAACACATAATTTCAGACGGCCTCTGTTTTTGATTCTCTTATCCGTAAATCTTGGTTCGGATTTCAACAAGGGAATTGATTGCCAAACTGCTGTTTACAGCTGCCGGTAGATCGGACTGGGCGAACAAATTTTCTACTTCGTTAATCAATGTTTCTGCACGTGCCAACAGTTCATTGTAAGGAAAAGAACCGCGCTTGATGGCCAGCAATTCGTCACGATTGGGACGGCGTGGCCGGATCTCGCCATAAAGGGCAATATCGCGCGCGGTTTCAAGCAGGCGGAAGGTGTGCATCATATTTTTTGCATCGTAACCTTGGCCGTGCGCCTGCGTGCCTTGATAGCGTGTTTCGTTGCGTTCTGCCAGCCATTGTTGATAAGAGGCATATTCGCGGCAGTAGCTGCTGTATCCGTCTTGGTTGAAGGATAGATGGGCAAGCGGTGTTTCGCCTTCGGGAATGGAGCTGAGTGAAAGCGTTGTGGCTTCGGGTTTGGGTGCAATACTGTGGTAGCCAAGTGTGCCGTCGGCATCGTAAAACAGCGCATAAAGTTCTCGGGCGTGGGCTATTTTGATTAAGCCTACACGCCTTTGTTCCATTCCGCGTTGTGCAAGCCAGTACTGTAACGGTACGGTTTGCCTGCCTTCTATGATGTGGCAGAAATCAAGGATGCTTTTCTTTTCAGACGGCATCGGATTGCTGATTTTTTTATTCAATCCCCGTGCTTTTTTGATTTGTCCGTAGGCATAGCCTGCAAAACTTTGCTGGCAGGTTTTAGAGATAAACCATTCGGTTTTGAACGCATCCATCAATGGCGAACGGTATCGCACACAGTCGGAAGGGGAAGCCAGCAGCTCCAGCGTGTTCGGATTGCTTTGCAGCAGCAATTCAATAAACCGTCCCAGTTCGTAATACACAATATCGTTGGTCTCATTGCTGATTTGTGGGATGTATTCCATGCCGTAAAACATGGATTTGGGCAGGTAAAACACGCCTTTGATGTCGGTATCGGACTCGGGCGTTGCCAAACCGTAGGCGCGGCTGCCGGACACGGCTTCAAGCAGAATCAGGTTTTGCGTGTACAAGTCTTCGAGGGTCAGCATATTCAGACGGCCTTTTACGGATAAATGGTTGCCAAGGTCGAGCGGAACAATTCGTTCAAAGGCCCGCTATCGGCAGGTTCGGCAGCAGTGGCGGACAAGGCAGAAACTTCGTTATATAGGTCAACAGTCAGCTTTTGCAGCTCTGGAGATAATGTGTGCAGATAACTTTCGTTCTGCTCCGCTTTTAATGCAACCAGATCAGTAATTTGGGTAGCACAATCTGTCTGCCACTCATTCATCAACTCAACCAAAGTCATTGGCGGAATACCGCCTTGTTTCACTGCCCAGCGTGCCGCCAATAAAGGGCGCAAGACGTAAAACCATTTCTTCAATTTAATCGGCTGCGTCAAATCCATTGCTTTCAAAGCATTGCCGGCGATACCGCGATAATGGTGCAACAACGCGGCGGCTTGGACGTATTGGGGCGCAAGTTCGTTCAGATGGTCTGTGAATGCCTCATCTTGTGTATAAACAATCGGCGAACGCAACCATTCCAGCAATACGGCATTGCTTTTTCTCAACAGGCGCAAAGCCTTGCGGATGTCCCAGCCGCCTACGTCAAACCATTGGTTTTCAATAAATTCAAACGTATCTTTTGCTTCATCGATTTGCAGATAATGTTCTTGCGGGCGGATATAAACGGCGCGAACGTCATAATCGCTGTCGGGCGAAGCAAAGCCCCATGCACGGCTTCCGCTCTCCGCTGCCAGCAGAAAATGCAGTGGTTCGGCAAGTGAAATTTGAGTCAGTTTTTCTTGAATAGTTTGTTTCATTACGTTTTCCTTATTTTTGCAGAAAGGCCGTCTGAAACTGAGTAATCAGGTTTCAGACGGCCTTTTAGCTATTTAAATCCGATAGGATTGATTAGGCTTTGTTTTTCAGACGGCCATGCAATTCCTGTACGCTGTACACGCCCAAGTGTTCGCGGCTTTTTGCGCCTTCGCTCATGGCTTCGCCGCCGGCGATGGTGGTGTATTGCGGTACGCGTTGGGTGAGGGAGGTGCGGCGGATACTGTGGCTGTCGGTAACAGATTGTACTGTGCTGCCGACGGTGTTGACCACCAGTGCGATTTCGCCGTTTTTAATTGCGTCCACGATGTGTGGGCGGCCTTCCTGCACTTTGTTGACCGCTTGCACGATGATGCCGTGTTCTTTCAAGTATTCGGCGGTACCGCGAGTGGCGCAGACACCGTAGCCGAGTGCTTGGAAGTTTTGTGCGGTTTTGACGATGAGCGGTTTGTCTTCGTCGCGTACGGCGAGGAACACTTTGCCTGTTGTGCTCAAGCGTTCGCCTGCGCCGAGTTGGGCTTTGAAGTAGGCTTCGCCGAAGCTTGCGCCTACGCCCATGACTTCGCCGGTAGAGCGCATTTCAGGGCCGAGAATGGTGTCCACACCTGGGAATTTGATGAATGGGAACACGGCTTCTTTAACGGCGTAGAAGTCCGGGATGACTTCTTTTTCTACGCCTTGCTCTTTCAGCGAAATGCCTGCCATCACGCGTGCGCCGACTTTGGCGAGCGGTACACCGGTGGCTTTGGATACGAACGGTACGGTACGGCTGGCGCGTGGGTTTACTTCCAGTACGAAGACCACGCCGTCTTGTACGGCAAACTGTACGTTCATCAAGCCGACCACGCCCAGTGCGTATGCCATGGCTTTGGTTTGACGGCGGATTTCGTCTTGAATTTCTTCGTCCAAAGAGTATGGAGGCAATGAGCAGCCGGAGTCGCCGGAGTGGATACCTGCTTGTTCGACGTGTTGCATGATGCCGCCGATAACGACATCTTGGCCGTCTGAAACGCAGTCTACGTCCACTTCGATGGCGTTGTTCAAGAAGAAGTCGAGCAATACAGGGCTGTCTTCGGAAACTTGTACGGCTTCGCGCATGTATTTTTGCAACTCTTCGGCAGAGTGAACAATCTGCATGGCGCGGCCGCCGAGTACGTAAGAAGGACGGACAACCAACGGATAACCGATTTCTTCGGCTTTAACGAGGGCTTCTTCTTCGTTGTGGGCGATGCGGTTAGGCGGTTGACGCAGACCTAAGTCGTTCAACACTTTTTGGAAGCGTTCGCGGTCTTCGGCGGCGTCGATGCTGTCGGCAGATGTGCCGATGATGTTCACGCCGTTTGCCACCAATGCGTTGGCCAGTTTGAGCGGGGTTTGGCCGCCGTAATGCACAATCACGCCCCATGGGTTTTCGGTGCGGACGATTTCCAATACGTCTTCCAATGTCAGCGGCTCGAAGTATAGGCGGTCGCTGGTGTCGAAGTCGGTGGACACGGTTTCGGGGTTGCAGTTGACCATGATGGTTTCAAAACCGGATTCGCGCAGGGCGAGTGCAGCATGAACGCAGCAGTAGTCAAATTCAATACCTTGGCCGATACGGTTTGGACCACCGCCGAGAATCATCACTTTTTTACGATCGGAAGGACGGGATTCGCATTCTTCTTCGTAAGTGGAGTAGAGGTAGGCGGTTTCGGTGGCAAACTCGGCGGCACAGGTATCGACGCGTTTGTAAACCGGATGCAGTTTCAGCGAATAGCGGTGTTCGCGGACTTCTTTTTCACTTACGTTCAACAATTGTGCCAAACGTTTGTCAGAGAAGCCTTTGCGTTTCAGACGGCGTAAAGCGGCGTAATCCAAATCTTGCAACTGGCCGTCTGAAACCGATTTTTCTTCTTTCACCAAGTCTTCGATTTGCGCCAAGAACCAAGGATCGATGGCGCAGATTTCGTGGATTTCTTCCAGTGTGAAGCCTGCACGGAACGCATCTGCTACAAAAAGCATACGCTCAGGGCCCGGGTTGGCCAGTTCGCGGCGGATTTCCGCTTTGTCTTCGCTGCGCGGATTGAAGCCGCACAAGCCTGTTTCCAAGCCGCGCAGGGCTTTTTGGAAGCTTTCTTGAATGGTACGGCCCATCGCCATCACTTCGCCTACCGATTTCATCTGAGTGGTCAGGCGGTCGTCTGCGGCAGGGAATTTTTCAAATGCGAAACGCGGGATTTTGGTCACGACATAGTCGATGGAAGGCTCAAACGACGCGGGCGTGCGGCCGCCGGTAATGTCGTTGCGCAACTCGTCCAGCGTAAAGCCGACCGCCAGTTTGGCCGCTACTTTGGCAATCGGGAAGCCCGTTGCTTTAGATGCCAACGCGGAAGAACGGCTCACGCGCGGGTTCATCTCAATGACAATCATCTCGCCGTTTTCAGGGTTTACCGCAAACTGAACGTTTGAGCCGCCGGTATCCACGCCGATTTCTCGCAACACTGCCAACGAAGCATTACGCATGATTTGGTATTCTTTATCGGTCAATGTTTGTGCAGGCGCAACAGTGATGGAGTCGCCGGTATGCACGCCCATCGGGTCGAAGTTTTCAATCGAGCAGATAATGATGCAGTTGTCGTTTTTATCACGTACAACCTCCATCTCGTACTCTTTCCAGCCGAGAACGGATTGCTCAATCAGCAACTCATGCGTAGGCGAAGCATCAAAACCGCGTTCGCAAATTGCTAAGAACTCGTCTTTGTTGTAGGCAATACCGCCGCCCGAACCGCCCATCGTGAAAGAAGGACGAATCAGGGTAGGGAAGCCGACCTGTTCTTGCGCTGCCAAAGCTTCGTTCATGGTGTGGCAGACAAAAGATTTCGGGCAAGACAAACCGATTTTTTCCATCGCTTCTTTAAAGCGGCCTCGGTCTTCTGCTTTGTCAATCGCGTCTTCGGTCGCGCCAATCAGCTCGACGTTGTATTTCGCCAATACGCCGTTGCGCGCCAAATCCAGCGCACAGTTCAGCGCAGTCTGGCCGCCCATGGTAGGCAGAATCGCATCAGGTCGCTCCTTGGCGATAATTTTTTCCACCGTCTGCCACATAATCGGCTCGATGTAGGTAACATCCGCCATTTCAGGGTCGGTCATGATCGTGGCAGGGTTGGAATTCACCAGAATGACTTTATAGCCTTCTTCACGCAAAGCCTTGCAGGCCTGTGCGCCCGAATAGTCAAATTCGCAGGCCTGACCGATAACGATAGGGCCGGCGCCGATGATAAGGATGGATTTTAGGTCGGTACGTTTGGGCATGGGTGGGTCTCTTTGGGTTGGTTATTCAATATTTATAAGTGGTTTCAATCCGATAAATATATTCTTTGTCGTCAATCCAAACTGTAAACAATTCGTTTGGCTGTATTTTTTTCTCGCCTAAATTAGTATGCCAAATTTCAGTATCGAATGAACCAAAATTAAATTCACTGGCAGCTTTATCTAAAATGAAAGGATAAGTATTTTGTGCTTGTTTATGTTCTCCAAACCATCTTCCTTCAATAATTTTATTATTTTCTAATGCAGTCAGAATAATAAATTTATCTTCATTTTGAGGGCTGGCATTATCCAGCCAAACAGCAGTAATTCTTGAAAATTCCATTTCTCTATCCACAAAGATTGAATGACAGAAAGCAAGCGTAGGTTGGGTTGAAAACCCAACACAAACCGCTTAATTGTCTAAAGCATCGGGTTTGCTAACCCAGCAAGCTGTAGCCCACATGTAGGGTGTGTGCGGTACGCACGCACGCGTTCTCCATTTTTCCTGCAATTCCAACCTACCGCGTGCGTGCCTTGCGGCACATACCCTACCGATGGGTTCAAAGGTCGTCTGAAAAAATGCTCGCGGCGTTTGTTCCATCTGCCTTTCGATAAAAAGCTACCTGAAAAATTCCTGCCGTTGATATTTTGGTGACTCTTTTTCAGACGACCTTTTGCATTTTTATGTTGCACAGGCCGTCTGAAAACTTCCTTAAAAACTAGTGACAAACGTAATCAAGCCCAAAATGATGCCTGGGGCGTTCGCCAGCATGACGGGGTAGTCGCGTTTTTCTTTCAAAAAGCCGTAGGCAACCCATAATGTGCAGTTGATGGCGGCAACGAGGGGTTGCAACGGCGAGCCGGGGTTGCCGGCAAGGTTGTTTTGGATTTGTGGGATATAGGAAACGTACATACCGACGGCGGTTAGGGTGGCGACGACGGATAGAATGCGCATTTGCTTTTCTGTCATGGTTTTTCCTTTCTGATTAGAGGGTTGGGTTTCAGACTGTGTAGATGTTGAGAGAGTGTGTACCTGAATTTATATTTTTTGAGGTTTGGTTTTCAGACGGCCTGTTGTTGAGTTGAGTGTGGCCGTCTGAAACAATCAGCTTTATTGTTTTGCTGCTTTGATATTGTCAATGAATTTGTCGAACAGATAACCGACGTCTTGCGGACCCGGGCTGGCTTCGGGGTGGCCTTGGAAGCAGAACACGGGTTTGTCTGTCAGTTCGATGCCTTGTAAAGTGTTGTCAAACAAGGATTTGTGGGTAATGCGTGCGTTGGCAGGCAAAGTGTCAGCATCAACGGCGAAACCGTGGTTTTGGCTGGTAATGACGACTTTGCCGCTATCCAAATCTTGTACTGGATGGTTGGCACCGTGATGGCTGAAGCGCATTTTCAGGGTTTTTGCGCCGATGGCGAGGCTGATCAGCTGGTGTCCCAAACAAATGCCGAAAATCGGTTTGCCGCTTTCCATCAGTTTTTGTACGGCTTTGATGGCGTAGTCGCAAGGCTCAGGGTCGCCGGGGCCGTTGGACAGGAATATGCCGTCAGGATTGAGTGCCAACACGTCTTCCGCGCTAGTTTGCGCCGGAACGACGGTCAGGCGGCAGCCGCGTGAGGCGAGCATGCGCAGGATGTTAGTTTTGACACCGAAATCGTAGGCGACAACGTGGTAAGGCTGTTCGGAAGGGGTAATGAAACCTTTGCCCAATTCCCATTCGCCTTCGGTCCATTCGTAAGTTTCTGTGCAGGAAACTTCTTTTGCCAAGTCTTTGCCGACCATGCTGCCGAATGCGGCAATCAGTTCTTGTGCTTTTTCAACGGTGGCATCTGCACCGGTCAAGATTGCACCGCCTTGTGAACCTTTTTCACGCAACAGGGTGGTCAGGCGGCGAGTATCGATATCGGCGATGGCGACAGTTTTATTGCGTACCAAATAGTCGTGCAGGCTTTCGGATGCGCGGAAGTTGCTGTGCAAAAGCGGCAGGTCGCGGATAATCAAACCGGCGGCGTAAACGCTGCGGCTTTCTTCATCTTCAGCGTTGGTGCCAGTGTTGCCGATGTGTGGATAGGTAAGGGTAACGATTTGTTTGCAGTAGGAAGGGTCGGTCAGGATTTCCTGATAGCCGGTCATGGAAGTGTTGAACACGACTTCGCCGGAAGTCGAACCTTCGTAACCGATTGATGTGCCGTGAAATACGCTGCCGTCAGCGAGAACGAGAAGAGCCG
>NZ_JBQCWY010000117.1:0-7786 GCF_051956955.1 Neisseria sp. P0021.S005
TGCGGTGGTCGGTCACGCGGCCTTGCGGGTAGTTGTAGGTGCGGATGCGTTCGCTGCGGTCGCCGCTGCCGATCAGGGATTTGCGTTCGGCGGCTTCTTTGGCTTGGGCTTCGCGTTTTTGCGCGTCATTTAAGCGAGCGGCGAGGACTTTCATCGCCTGCGCTTTGTTGGCGTGTTGGCTGCGGCCGTCTTGGCACTCGACCACCATGCCTGTGGGCAGGTGGGTGATACGGACGGCGGAGTCGGTTTTGTTGATGTGCTGACCGCCGGCGCCGGATGCGCGGAAGGTGTCGATCCGCAGATCGGCCGGGTTCAGTTCAATGTCTTCCAGCTCGTCCGCTTCGGGCATGACGGCAACGGTACAGGCGGAGGTGTGGATACGGCCTTGGCTTTCGGTGGCAGGGACGCGTTGCACGCGGTGGCCACCGGATTCAAATTTTAGACGGCTGTATGCGCCCAAGCCGATAATGCGGGCGATGACTTCTTTATAGCCGCCCAATTCGCTTTCGTTGGCGGAAACAATTTCAACCTGCCAGCGGTTGCGCTCGGCGTAGCGGCTGTACATACGCAGCAAATCGCCTGCAAACAGCGCGGCTTCGTCGCCGCCGGTACCGGCGCGCACTTCGATAAAGATGTTTTTATCGTCGTCGGCATCTTTTGGCAGTAGCAGTTTTTGCAGTTCGGTATCGAGTTCGTCGATTTTGGCTTTTGCGGCTTCGATTTCTTCGGCGGCAAAGTCTTTCATTTCAGGGTCAGACAGCATTTCTTCGGCATCTGCCAAGTCGCTTTGCGCCAGTTGGTAGTTTTGGAAGACTTCGACAACGGGGGTCAGTTCGGCGTGTTCGCGTGTGAGTTTGCGGTAGTTGTCCATGTCGGACGTGGCTTCAGGCTGACCGAGCAGATGTGTGACTTCTTCCAGTCGGTCGCTGAGTTGTTGTAGTTTTTCTAAAATAGACGGCTTCATAAATTTTCCAAAATACGGATGCCGTCGAGTGGTCTGCAACGGCGAAATAAGGAGTCATTATAATGGGTTTGAATGAAAATTCAAAAAGATATGATTGATTGGAAAGGCCGTCTGAAACTTGTTTTTGAGTTTCAGACGGCCTTTTTTATATGGGCTTATTTAGGCGCAGCCAAGATGCCTGTTTGGTTCAGCAGGAACAAAACGGTAAAGCCGGTCAAATAAATCAAACCGATAATGGCGAGGAAGTTCATGCCCATGGTCAGTTTGTGGCGTTTGTCGCCTTTAACGAGGCGGTAGTTCAGCCAAGCGAACACAGGGGCGGCAACGAAAGCGGTAATCATGGCGAATTTGAGCAGCTCTGCCATTGCGCTGTTGAACCAGAAAATTACGGCCAAGCCTGAGCCTGCGACCCAAATGTTCCAAGCAAACAGTTCGACGTTGCCGGTTTTGTCTTTACCGCGCAACAGGCGTACCGGTTCGGCAATCGCGCGCGCGTAGCCGTCTACTACGGTAATGGTGGTGCCGTACATACAAGCAAAGGCGATAAATGCCACCAGCGGACGCGACCAGTCGCCGATGGTCACGGCGTACATATTAATCAGCTGGCCAACATATTTGCCGCCCGCCATTTGTACGGCTTCGCCGTTGCCGTATTGGACATATGCACCCAAGGCCAAGAAGACGACCGCCAACACTGCGCTGGTGATGTAGCCGACGTTGAAGTCGAAAATGCCGTCTCGGTAGCTGGAAGGGTTGATGCGTTGTTTTTCGGTAACCCACAAAGAGTTGATGGCGGAAATTTCAATCGGTGCAGGCATCCAGCCCATCAGCGCGATGAGGAAGCCCAAGCCTGCCAGTGTCCACGGGGTAGGCTCGATAAAGTCGGGTTTCATCTGCATGCCGCGAGACATGGCCACGGCTGCTGCGGCGACGGTGGCGATGGTCAGGCTGACGATGATGATTTTGGAAACGTTATCCAATGCTTTATAGCGGCCGCTTGCCAAAATCAGCAGGCAGGAAACCATAATCATGACGGACACCATACCGGCATCGAAAGTCAGTGATGGGATTGCCATTTTGACGATGGCGGCGGTAACGATGGCGACTGCACCGGCATTAATCGTTGCCGATGCAATACATAAAATCAAAAATACCCACAAATAAACGCGGCTTTTTTCGGCATAGCCCTCAATCAGGCTTTTGCCCGTGTCCAGCGTGTAATGTGCGCTGAAGCGGAAAAACGGGTATTTGAACAGGTTGGTCAGAATAATGATCAGCGCAAGCTGCCAGCCGTAAAGTGCACCTGCCTGCGTGGAGGCAATCAGGTGCGATCCGCCGACCGCTGCCGAAGCCATCATGATGCCCGGGCCGAGAGCATTGATTTTGCTCTTCCAGGTGGAAGCGTGTGTATGTTGTTCAGCCATAATTAGTTTCCGCCTTTTTCAGACGGCCTTATTATCAAAAAAAGGCATATTTTAACGTAAATAAAAAGTTTGCCCAATAATATGCGTAATACTTTTTATCAATCAAAGGGAAAATACGGTGTTAAAAAGCCGAGATGACGGAGTGAACGATATTTTGTGCCAAAAACATTTTTTCAGACGGCCTTGTATCGCTTTTTATTCATGAATATGGGGTAGGGAGGGCAGAGTGTGTCGGTTTGGAAACGAAATGGCTGGGCAAGGCTTTTTGATGCCTTGAGGTCGGCATATTAAGGGGAAGTATGGAGCAGGGAATCCACGTTTTGCTCGGTGATTTCAGCCAGTTGTACCAGTGGTACGTCGCGCAATTCGGCGGCAATTTCGGCGATACGGCGGATGTTGGCTGGTGTATTGGTTTCATGGCCGAGCATAAAAGGGCTGTCGGTTTCGAGAACAAAATCCGTGTCGTCTAAGGCTTGTAAGGCGGCACGGACTTTTTTTGCATTGGGATTGAGCAGCAGCGAGCCTATGCCGATTTTGAAGCCGAGTTTCACCAAAATCCGTGCTTCTTCTACGCTGCCGGAGAAGGCGTGAACGATACCGCCTCGTGTGAAACCGGCGGTTTTAACGGCGGCGACAATGGCGGCGGTGGCTTTCAGATTATGGATGATGACGCGGCGATTGAGATTTTGGGCGAGGATGAGTTGGCGGATAAAGACATCGGTCTGCGTGTCGCGTTGCGCTTGGGTTTGCTCTTTGCCATAAAAATCCAAGCCGATTTCGCCAACCCATGCTTGCGGATGCTGGATTAATTCGGACTCTAACTCTTGGAATGCCACTTCGTTGAGGCCGTCTGAAAACCACGGATGAATACCCAAAGCGATATGGATATTTTCAGACGGCCTCTCCAACTGCGCAACTGCCTGCCAATCATTGGGAGATGTAGCCGGTACGATAAAACGAGCCACGCCTACGGCTTGCGCTTCGGTAAGCACGGCAGGCAGCGTATCGGCAAGTTTGGGATCGGCAAGATGGCAGTGGGTGTCGGTGAAAGTCATATTTAATGGTGGTTTACAGCAGATTTAATTGTCGCAATTCTTGTTGCACCTTATCTGCATTCCAGTCATGAGATACGGCGAGGGTCATCAGCGCAGTGGCGGTTTCGAGATTGCATTTGCCGCCGTTGATGATACCTGCCTGACGCAAAGCATCGCCTTGGGCATAGACGGCAGCGGCGCAACCTTGCGGCACTTGGCTGATGTTGAGCAGCAACTTGCCTTGTTGCGTAAAGGCTTGGACGGCTCGGACAAACGCATCGTTGCTCGGCGCATTGCCGTGGCCGTAGCTTTGCAGAATCAGGGCTTGGGCGGAAAGGTGGGGCAGGCCGTCTGAAAGTTCTTGCGTGGCATAACCGGGAATCAGCGTGCGGACGGAAACTTTGGCTTCAGGATTTGGAAGACGCGGTTTGAGGCCGTCTGAATGTTCAGCCGGGGCGGTACGGATATTGTGCCAACCTTTGTTTTCCTCCCATTCGGCGAGCGTGCCAAAATGCAGGTTGTCAAAACCTGCGGCGGTCTCGGTGCTGACCTTGCTGCTGCCGACGGATGGGAAGAGCTTGCCGTCAAAGGCAATCACCACTTGTTTGAGTTTGAGCGAGAAAGCGGAAACGGCGGTGGCAAGGTTGCGCGACGCATCGCTGTTGGCGGCATCGTAAGGCCATTGCGAGCCGGTCAGGATAACGGGTTTGTCCAAGCCTTGCAGTGAAAGGGCGAAGAGGTTGGCAGTGTATGCCATGGTATCTGTGCCGTGCAGCACCAAAATGCCGTCATAGTCAGGCAGTTTGGTGATAATAAGCTTCAACCAGTCGCGTTGGTTTTGCAGCGTTACTGCGGAAGAATCGATGAGCGGCTGGCAAACGTGCCATTCGAAATCAAGGGCTTCCGAAAAGGGGGCAAGGGCTTTATCGACGAGAGCGGTGTCGGGACGCAGGCCGGCGCTGCTTTGGGTCATGCCGATGGTGCCGCCGGTGTAGAGGACGAAGATTTTTTGTTTCATGGTGTTTCTGATGAATGATTGAGGCCGTCTGAAAGCGGGGAAGTGTTTCAGACGGCCTGGAATGGTTTATTGATTGGTTTGTTTTTTGGCTTTTGCAGCACGTTTTTCGTGTAATTTTTCACGGAAGAAGGTATGGCGGCGGTGTTTTCTCCACCAAATCCAGCCGATAATGACGGCGCCGATGCCCAGTACCGCAAAGATACCGGATTGCAGGCTGTGCATTTTTTTCATCAGCCAGTCGGTATTGCGTGCGCCGTATTCACCCAGATAAATCCAAACCGGAACGGAAATCAGCGCGGCCAAGCCGTCCATTAGGATAAAGCGCAGGTAGGAAACCTTGCGGCTGATGCCGGCGGTCACGAAAACGGCGGTACGCAGGCCGGGCAGGAAACGGGCGACGAATAAAACCCAGTTGCCGTATTTGTCGAATTTTTCCTGTACTTGGGCATAGCGTTTGGGCGTCATCACGCGTGCAATCGGCTTGAATTTAAGGATTTTTTGCCCCCAAATCCGGCCGGCCGCAAACATAAAGCCGTCGCCCGCTAATACGCCGAGCATACCGACAAGAAACATAATATGCGAATTGGTATAACCCAGGCCGGAAATCACGCCGCCGGTTACCAGTGTCAAATCTTCAGGAATCGGCACGCCGAAGCCGCAAATAACCAAAACGAAAAACACGGCCGCATAGCCGTATTCAACGAAAAAAGATTCTAAAAATGCAAACATGGCCGCTGTCCCACGATAGATATTGATTGATGACTGGATTAATTTGGAATTTTACCAAAGATAAGGCCGTCTGAAAGCAATCACAAGCAGATATTGTTTAAATTTGACGGTAGTTTGCAAAAAATCTCGAAATTCGGACGTAGAAAGTTGGGATTTGAACAGATTTGGCAGGTACAATAGCCGCTGGTTTATCTTTCAAACCCGAAATGGCAGTCTGTTTTCAGACGGCCTGTTCAGGAAAATGAAATCATGAAATACAGAGATCTGCGAGAATTTATCGCCGGATTGGAAGCTGATGGCAAACTCAAGCGTATTCAGCATCCGGTGTCGCCGTATTTGGAAATGACCGAAATTGCCGACCGCGTGCTGCGCGCCGAAGGGCCAGCGTTGTTGTTTGAAAAACCGATTAAGCCTGACGGTACGCGTTATGATTATCCCGTGTTGGCGAACCTGTTCGGCACGCCCGAACGTGTGGCGCTGGGCATGGGTGCGGACAGTGTGTCCAAACTGCGCGAAATCGGGCAGACGCTGGCGTATCTGAAAGAACCCGAACCGCCCAAAGGCATTAAAGACGCGTTTTCCAAACTGCCGTTGCTGAAAGACATTTGGAGCATGGCGCCGAACGTGGTGAAAAATGCGCCGTGTCAGGAAATCGTGTGGGAAGGCGAAGACGTTGATTTGTATAAACTTCCGATTCAGCATTGCTGGCCGGAAGACGTTGCGCCGCTGGTAACGTGGGGCTTGACCGTCACGCGCGGTCCACACAAAAAACGCCAAAATCTCGGTATTTACCGCCAACAATTAATCGGCAAAAACAAGCTGATTATGCGCTGGCTGTCGCATCGCGGCGGCGCGTTGGATTATCAGGAGTTCCGTAAACTCAATCCCGATACGCCGTATCCTGTCGCCGTCGTACTCGGTTGCGACCCTGCCACTATTCTCGGAGCGGTAACGCCTGTACCCGATACCTTGAGCGAATACCAATTTGCCGGACTGTTGCGTGGTTCGCGGACGGAGCTGGTAAAATGTATCGGCAATGATTTGCAAGTGCCTGCCCGTGCAGAAATCGTATTGGAAGGCGTGATTCATCCAAACGAAACCGCGTTGGAAGGCCCATACGGCGACCACACCGGCTATTACAACGAGCAGGATCATTTCCCTGTGTTTACGGTTGAGCGCATTACCATGCGTGAAAACCCGATTTACCACTCCACCTACACAGGCAAACCGCCCGATGAACCCGCCGTTTTGGGCGTGGCGTTGAACGAAGTGTTCGTCCCGCTTTTGCAAAAGCAGTTCCCCGAAATCACCGATTTCTATCTGCCGCCCGAAGGCTGCTCCTACCGCATGGCGGTGGTCAGCATGAAAAAACAGTACGCCGGACACGCCAAGCGCGTGATGATGGGCTGCTGGTCGTTCCTTCGCCAGTTTATGTACACCAAATTCATCATCGTAGTTGATGACGATGTGGATGTGCGCGACTGGAAAGAAGTCATCTGGGCGGTAACCACGCGCATGGATCCCGTACGCGATACTGTTTTGATGGAAAACACACCTATCGACTACCTCGACTTCGCCAGCCCCGTCAGCGGACTTGGCGGCAAAATGGGTTTGGATGCGACCAACAAATGGCCGGGCGAAACCGACCGCGAATGGGGACGAGTAATCAAAAAAGACCCTGCCGTTACGGCCAAAATCGATGAGATTTGGGAGCATTTGGGTTTGTAGATGTCGGATTTATTGGAATTTCTACTTCAAATATTGATGGAAATAATTGGGTCTATGTTTGAGGGTACGGTAGAAATAGTGAGGTTCGATTGGAGAGAAAGAAAACTCTCCAAAAAAGGCTTGATTAATGTTGGCTATATGGTTTGTCATCATTATGGTTTGTCATCATTGTTGCACTGATTGCGTATATAGTCATTCCTAAGTAAACATCTTATTCTGACAATGTATCTGTTAAAAGGCCGTCTGAAATTTTTTGGGTTTCAGACGGCCTTTGATTTGAAAACCTAGCGCGGTTTGAGCCACTTCCATTGTTCTTGTATGGTTTCTTGCAGGGCTTTTTGTTTTTCTGCAGGCGTATTCATACCATTGGTCAAGCGGCTGTAATCAAGGGTAATGGAAGGGTTTTGTACGGTTCCGCCGATTTTGAGGGGAATCGGTTTGTTTTTAGGCTGCAGTACGTTGCTGATAAGCAGGTTTTCGGACAGCTTTTGGGTATTCAAATCGGTATAGCCGCTGCTGACAACGTGCAGGCTGTCGGAAAACAGTTCGGTGTTGATATGATGGCTGATGCCTTTCTCGATTTCGCTATTGAGGGTGAAATGATGGAAAGGAGTTTTGAGGTTGCTGTTGTCGATTTTTTCCGAAGAGATGCCGTTTTTCAGAATGCTGTCCATATCAATGCCGTGCCATGCGCCGTTGGTAATATCGAGGAGCAGGCTGCCGTTTAGGGCTTGTATCATTTGGGCGCGGTCGTTGCCGGTGGTTTTAATGTCGATAACGGCGTCGCCGCTGCCGCTGAAGCTGTGGAAACCGAACAGGTCTTGCAGCAGCGGCTGAATTTGTATGCCTTTTGCGTTTTGCTGAAGGTGGTAGGAAGCAGGTTGGGTTG